>JAJFUB010000123.1 GCA_021372615.1 bacterium
GGCCTGCCCGAATGCGCGCGTGGGGACACGCGCGCCCACGCGACAACCACTTCGTCCACGCGGCAAACGCTTCGTCCACGCGGCAGCCACTGCCTCGCCGCGACCTACTCCGACACGTTCGCGCCGTTCGCCGCCAGCTTCTCCAGCAGCACTTCGGCCGGCAGTGCCCGGGGTGTGCAGGCTCTCTCCAAGCACAACGCCGCTGCGGTGCCGGCCGCCTCCCCGAGGGCCCGACACGTGGGCTCGATGCGAATGGCCGCCTGGGCCTCGAAGGTCGCCGATATGCAGCGCCCGGCCACCAGCAGATCATCCACCCCCAGTGGCACGAGGCAGCGGTACGGGATGTCGTGGTACTCGCCCGGCGGCAGCTTCTTGAGCGTGATGCCCACACCCGAGGGATTGTGCACATCCACCGGGTAGCTGCTCTTGGCGATGCGGTCGGGGAAGCGCGTGGGCTGCAGGCAGTCCTCGGCCGTCAGGACATACTCGCCGACGATGCGGCGGCTCTCGCGAATGCCCGGCAGGGGCGCGGTCAGCACCAGGTAGGCGTCGTCGAAGCCCGCCAGGTAGCGCCGGCAGAACTCCATGATCTTCGGGATGACCTTGCGGCCCTGGACCTGCACCTTGGTCAGGTCCTCGGCCTTCGCGCCGTTGACAAACGTGATGCGCGGGCAGTTGAAGGCGACCTCCCCAGGGCGGCCGGGGATGCTGAAAAACTGCACATAGCCGCCCTCCTCCGGGGCGAACACGCCGTCGGCCGTGGCCTGGTCCACAATGGCCTCGATCTTGGGGGCCACGGTGAAGCCTTTGGAGAACCCCATGGACAGCTCCGGCGGCTGGCAGGGCCGGTCGGTCAGTTCGGTGATCTTCACGGCGAGGGCGTCCAGGTCCACGTTCCCCAGGACGAAGCGAAGCGAAGCCGACTGGTTCAGCCCGTCCTCCGGCCGCCCGCTCTCACACGGCACGCCCGCCCGGAAGGCGATGTCGGCGTCGGCCGTGCAGTCCACGAACTGCCGAGCAGCGAACTCCTGCCGGCCGGACTTGTTGTAGGCGACGACACGCGTGAGGCGCCCGCTTTCGGTGACTGCTTCGGCCAGGAAGGTGTGATAGAGCAGCTCCACGCCCGCCTCCAGGGTCATGTCCTCCAGCACGTACTTGAGCAGCTCGTAGTTGAAGGCCGAGGACCGGCAGCCGCCGGGCCACGCCGCGAGCCGGTCAATGATCTCCTGGTGCATCCCGGTGATGAGCTGCTGGCCGCCGGCATGGTAGCTCATGTACGGGACGACGAGCGCCCCGGTCTGGCTGCCGCCCAGGAAGCCGAACTGCTCGACCAGGAGCGTCTTTGCCCCGCCCCGCGCGGCGGCGATGGCTGCACACGACCCGGCGGTTCCCCCGCCGCAGACAACAACATCATATCCACTCATGGTCACTGGCCTCACGGACGGTGCGTGATGACGGTTGCGTCATCCGCACCGGTTGGTTCGGGCTACACCGGCAAGGCACCTGCGCGCGGCGGTATGGAACCCGGCCAGCCGAACGGCAGGTGACAGCCTAGCAGCGGCGAACCCCTGCCCCATCACCTTTCAGCGCGAGGTCGTCATGTCCGACTATCTGCCCACCGCCGTCCCCACCGCCCGGCAACTGGAATACCAGGACTGGGAGATGGGCCTGTTCCTGCACTTCGGCATTCGCACGTTCTACGAGGGCCACCGCGACTGGGACGGCAAGCCCATGTTCTCGAAGGCCTTCGTCCCCAGCGCCCTCGACCCTGAGGACTGGGTCCTGTCAGCCAAGAACGCCGGGATGAAGTACCTGGTCCTGACCGCCAAGCACCACGACGGCTTCGCCAACTGGCCGAGTGAGTACACCGAGTTCCACTGCGGCAACTCGCCCTGGCGGAACGGCGAAGGCAACGTCGTGCGGGACTTCATCGCCGCCTGCCGCAAGCACGACATGCACCCGGGGCTGTACTACTCACCCGCGCAGTGGGGCGGTACGGTGGACTTCAGGGGCGACGCCAAGGCCTACGATGACTACTTCATCAACCAGATCAGCGAGATCCTCGAGCCGTACGGGCCGATTGACGTCCTCTGGTTCGACGGCTGCGGCAGCGCCGACCACGAGTACGACTGGCAGCGCATCACCGACCACATCCGCAAGCTCCAGCCGGAGGTGAACATCTTCAGCATGGGCACGGACCCGAACTTCACCTGGGTCGGCAATGAAGCGGGCATCGCGCCGGTGCCGAACTGGAACACGCGCGTGGCCGACCAGGGCGCGCCGATTGACGGGCAGCAGCCGGTCAAGTGGCTCCCGGCCGAGTGCGACTGCATGATGCGCTTCTCCAACTGGTTCTACAGCGATCAAGACGAGCACACCGTCAAGAGCGTGGAGCAACTCATGGGGCTGTACTACTACTCGGTGGGGCGCGGGTGCAACCTGCTCATCAACATTGGGCCCGACCGGCGGGGGCTGCTGCCGGACAAGGACCGCGCCCGGCTGCTGCAGTTCGGCGAGGAGATCCGGCGACGCTTCGGCCGGCCGCTGGCCACGCTGGACGCCTTCACGCGCGAGGGGGACACGTGGACCTACGCCTCCCCTGAGCCGTTCCTGGTGGATCACGTCATCACCCAGGAGGACCTTACGCGCGGCGAGCACGTGCGGCGCTTCGTGGTCGAGGCGGTGCTGACCCACGGGGGACCGGCGGGCACCATCTGCCTGTGGGAGGGGCAGAACCTGGGCCACAAGCAGATCTGCCCGTTCTCCCAGCTTCAGGTGCGTCAGATCCGCCTGCGCGTGACGGAGTCCGATGGCCCCGTCAGCCTGCGCGCCCTGGAGCTGCACAAGACGCGGTAGCCGCGGCGACCAAATGGGGTATAATGCGAGCATGATCGAGACCAGCGAGATCCCGAAGACGTATGAAGAGGCCGTCACGACACTCGCGCGCTGGCAGGGGGAGATAGCCGACCCGGATCTCGTCATCTACGCGTGCCTGGACCCCGAGCATCAGGTGGTCCGGCTGATTGAGATCAGCGCGGGCTTCGTCAGCACCAACCCGCCCCACCCCTGGGCACTGGGGCCAACGCCGTATTTCCCCTATAGGAGCGAAGTCTTGCTGCTGACGCCGGGGGACTGGGAAGCCAGCAGGATTCCAGACGACTGGGCCTGCCTGACGCGCGAGCAGGTGTGGCCTCAAGCATGACCAAGGCCCACGCGTTCTTCCGTCAGGCCGCCAGTGACTTCCGCGTGTTTGAGTTGCTGCTGTCGCAACCAGGCCTGCCGCAATGCCATGCACTCCACTATCTGCAGATGGCGAGCGAGAAGCTGGCGAAAGCGATCTTCCTGGCGGGCGACCCATCGTTCAACTACAGGCGCCATGCAGTGCTGCGCAACCTACACCAACCACTTCGGCGTCAGGACGTCTGCCGGATGCTCGGCTTCGGCAGCATGAAGCAGTACGAGGCCACGCTGAACGGACTAAGGCCCGTGCTGGACCAGATTGAGCACCTGTGTCCCGCCGTGGACGATGGCGCCGCCGCGGACACGACCCCTAACGTGGAGTACCCGTGGCTCGGACGGGACGGGCAAGCGGGCCTCACGTGGCTGGTTCCAGCCGACCACCAGTTCGAGCTTGTTGCGGAGTTGCTGAAGCCTCGCCACGCTGGCTTGACCGCACTGCAGTTCATCGCCCTGCTCCTGGAACGCCTCTCACCGATCATCGAGTGACAGGATGGCGGACAGCACTGTTCACGGCTTCGCCACCAGCCGATACCGCAGCGTCACCTCCTGCCCCGCCGTGAAGCGGGACGGCAGGCTTACCAGTGCGCGGCCATACGTGTGCTTGCCGTTGTAGTGGTCCACCGTCTCGTCCTGCCCCAGCGTCACGGCTAGCGGCTCCGCGAAGACGACACTGTGCCCCTGGCCGGCGGCGTCGCTGAAGCGTATCGTCGTGGCAGGCTTCCCGCTCTCGACCGGCTGGCCCTGTGCGTCCAGCAGCTTGACCTGCATGTCCGGCTTGATGTCCGTTAGCGGGTACGGCAGGCACTCCCACACGTTCTGGCAGGTGAAGTCCGCCTCGCTCTTGGCCGCAAGCGCACACTCGATGCCGTCATCCAGGAAGCGGTACGCGCGGCGGTAGGTCAGCGGCGTCTCGCGGATCTTCCCGGTCAGTTCCGCCGTGCCGCGCTCCGTATCCAGCTTGCTCTTCACGTCCATGTAATAGGGCCACAGCACCCGGTCCTCCCCCACCTTGACCAGTAGTGTGTTCGCCCGTGACGCGCCCCAGTTCTTGCTCAGCAGCGACACGCCGAAGCCCGGCGACCAGAACAGGCACAGGCCGTCGTTGTGCGGGTACTGCTCGCCGTAGTCCTTCGGCCGCACGCCCATCTGCCACTCCTGGTAGGCCACGCCGCAGTACAAGAAGGCATAGTAGGCAGGGCGCTTGACGCAGAAGAACTCGTCGCCGAAGTTGCGGGCAAAGCGCTCCTCGGCCACGCAGGGGAGCTTCCCGGGCAGGCACTTGTTCTCGTAGATGCGCCAGTTGGCGAAGTTGATGTCGAAGGCGCCGCTCGCCCGACCGGTATTGGCTGGCTCCTTCGCGAAAAAGTCGTCCGGCAGGTAGTGGGCCGCTTTGCGCAGGTCCTCCTCGGCCTTCCGCCGACCTGCCTCGTCAGTGATCGGCTCGTAGTACGCCCAGGTGCCGTGCCCCGGATAGCGCAGGCCAGCCTCGGGCAGGTTGTCCGACATCGGCCCCAGCCCCGCGCCGTACTGGGGGCCGACCCAATCACCCGGCGTCCGGTGGCAGTAGCCGCTGCTGGCCAGCCACGTGTCATTCGGCTCGGGGACGATGGTGTGGTTGAACAGGTTGTAGGCATTGCGCAGCGATTCGAGTAGGCGAGGGTCCTGGGAGTGGTGGTAGATCTCCGACAGCGAGTGGCCGGTGATGCCGTTGTAGGTGGCGTCGGGGCCGTTGGCCTCGGTCATGTAGCCGGCCGGGCGCTGGCCCTGGAAGAGGCAGTCTATCAGCCAGTGGACGTTGCGCAGGACCGCCTGCTTGTACTGCTCCTCGCCCGTCCCCTCATAGTAGCGCCACAGCCCGACGAGCAGGATCGTCCACTGATTGGTGCAGCCGCCAACCGTGCCGTACAGGAAGCGGTCCGTCAGCCGCTGCTGCCCGGCATGCCAGATGGCCTGCACGTCGGTGGGCACGTCCTTGTACACGAGCGAGAACGCCCCGCTCTGGGAGTGCTCCAGCGTGAAGGCATGGATGCCCACATAGTAGGTGTTGCTGATGTTGCAGTACTCGCCCTCGCGCAGGACCATCTGATCGAGCAGCGCGCCGATGATGATGCGGTTGAGCAACTGCGGGTTGTGGTAGTACGGGTTGAGGCTCGCCTGCATCCAGTACATCGCGGCGAGGTCCTTGTTGAGCCCGGCGAAGGTCTCCAGGCCGGTGCGGTCGTAGTCGGCCAGCGGGTTGCCGGCCTTGGCTTGACCCTCCTTGTCCTTCCAAGTCCAGATGGCGCCGAACCACGGACTCTTCGGGTCGAGGTTCTGGGTCGCCAGGATCGGCGGCAGACATGCCATCACGCCATAGTAGCCAAACAGCAGCGTGTTGCGGCCGGGCTCCTTCAGCAGTTCCGGCATCAGCTTGTCCAGCGGCGCGACAGGCACCGCGTAGTCCGACGAGGGGCGCTGCTTGTACTGCTGCAGCAGCTTCCAGGCAGCTACCTGGTGCCTGTGGAAGCACACGCTGCCATCCGGCATGACGTCCACGCTGGCGTGGATGGCCTTCGCGGCGTCGGCTGAGGGGCACAGGATGATCGGGTAGCCCTTGAAGTCCAGCCGGTAGAAGTCGCCCGTGGCCTGCAAGCGCCAGACGTGCTCCCCCGTGGGCAGCGCCACTGCGCCGTCGCGCTTCTCCTTGGTCAGCTCCAGCTTCGCCGCGCCGGTCTCATCCAGCAGCTTGAGGCTGTCCAGTTGGTCGGCGGCGGCGACCGGCAGCCTCGGCAGTCCCGGGGGCAGGTAGACGTAGGTGTCGGCGAACTGATCCTTGACGCCGGTCAGCCACTGCAGGTGGCCGAACACGCCGAACTCCAGCTCGGGCGTGGTCTGTAGCTCCACGGTCGAGCGTCCCCAGGACACGCTGTAGCCGCCGGTGACGACGACCTGGTACACGCCCGGCCCGGCGGCCGCGATCTTGCCCTGGTACACATCGGGCTCAGGCTTGGCGATGACCTCACCCGGGAACTCGTGCCGCAGCACCAGCTTCTCCTGCGGGTCGAACACCCGCAGCAGCGTCGGGGTCGGGCGATCTTTGCGCCAGGGCTGCATGACCCTGACGCCCAGGTCGAAGGCCTGCCCCGTGGGGTTGACGAGATAGAACGTCAGCCCGTCGTTGAGGCAGAACGGCCCGGGGAAGGGCTTGGCGGCGCAGGGGAGCGCCGCCAGGATGAGCGCCAGTCCGGCGATGCCAACGCGAGACATGCACCATCATCTCCTCAAGACGGTCTCGGGACGCGACCGCGCCCCGTCAGTACTCGACCTTGATGCTGAAGCTGCTCGGCCCGGGCTTCAGGATGACCAGCTCACGGGCGGGATCTGTCTCGGCATGCGGCCGACCGTTCACCAGCACCCGCCGCCAGTGCTTGCCTTCAGGATGGCGCAGGCGCAGGACAAGGCGCTGCCAGGGGTTGCGGGTGGGCGGGCGGACGGTCGCGGTCAGGGAGCCCTGGCCTACTGCCGAATCCACCCGGAGGCTCACCGGCCCGAACTCGGTCGGCAGGTTCTCCAGCCGGATCGTCTTGCCGTGCTCGAACCACGCCCGCGGAGTGCCGTAGAGCAAGCGCAGTTCTGTGTTCGGCTCGCCCCACTTTGCCGGGGCTTCCATGACCAGCATCTCCCGCAGCAGCAGCATGGCGACGGCGCTGGAGCACGGGACCGGGTCACTCATGTCCGGGACCCTGTACTGACTGCGCACGTGTAGGTCGCTCGCGTACAGCAGGTTCGTCTCCCGCGAGGCAAAGGTCGTGTGGTCCATGCTGAAGGCCAGGTAGGCGTAGAAGCCCAGCAGGAACTCGTTGACCTGGTCCTGCTGGAGCTTGGACAGCATGTAGCCCAGGCCGTACAGGCCATCGAGGCCGCCCGGCCCCACATCGCGACGGAAGCGCGGCAGCAGGCAGAACGTGCGGTTGTCCTGCTCCATCCAGTCCGTCAGGTAGCGCATCTGCTGCCCGCCCGGCTCCAGGGCCGTCAGGTCCAGCAGACAGCCGATGAAGAGCTGGTCGTAGTCGTTGCCGACCGGCGCCTTGGCGTAGAGCTGCAGCGGCAGGAACGGCGGCGTGCGGTCGCGCAGCACGTTGCCCTCGACGGCACGATCCAGGCAGGCGCGGTAGTCCGCCGCCTCCTGGCGATAGCGCTCCGCGGTAGTCTTGTCCCCCAGGTCGTCCAGCAGCCACGCTGTGTCCACAAGCCCCTTCCAGCAACAAAAGTTGGCATAGAGGGCGTAGCACTGCAACTCCGAGATGTCACCGCCATACGACCACTTCGGCAGCAGCCCCCAGTGCAGCGGCTTCTCGCCGTTCTCCAGCACCATCGTCCGCCGCCGCTGGGCGACCGTCCATTCGGCGCACTCGCGGATGAGCGGCAAGTGCGTCTCGATCCACGCCCGGTTGCGGGTGAGCCTGTAGAGCCGGATCGCGTACGAGGGCTGCAGCCCGTTGCGGTACTGCTGGTGCCGGTCGGCATACTTCTTGTACTCCGGCACCTTCACCAGGAACTGCGGCGTGAGGTACGTGTGGTCCATGTAGCGCTCGGCATCAGCGGAGAAGCCGGACTGCGCCAGCGCCATCATGGCGTAGCCCTCCTCGACGCCGTACAGGTTGCCGTCATAGACCGAGGGGTACGACCCGTAGGGCATGACATCGCCATCGGCGTTGATGAAGAGCTGGGTGAGGACAGCCTTGTAGAGGTTGTTGACGCGCGCCTCGGGCACCTCGACGACGGCCGCGGGCTTGAGGAGGCTGTCCCAGTACGCGACGGGCTGCTCGCCCAGCGTCTCGGCCAGCCGGCGCAAATCCGTGAACTCCGGGACCGCGGGCGACAGCGGTTGCACGACCTTGATGATGCGTTCGGCGTCATTGCCCAGCTCGAACGGGACGCGAACGGTGTTGGGATCACCGGGGAAGGCTTCGAGGTGCTCGCCGATCAGTACGACCTCGCTGCCGCGCAGGAGGCGGTCGCCCTGGATCGTCAGCGGCTGGCCTTTGGCGTCAAGGGTGAGGTTCACGGAACTGCGGAGGCGATCGCCCTCGCCGCTGCGCGTCACCAGCACGGTCAGCAGCAAGCACGGGCACGTCTCACCCGGCCCGGCGTACCCGACACCCGCCATGAGCGTCACCCCGAGGTCCGCCAGGCGCCCCGCAGTCACCGTCGCCGGCATCCAGCCCTGGGCCAGACAGCGACTGACGGTGTCCCTGCTGTCGGCGAGGCGCTCCCGCCTGTCCCCGAACGAGACCCGCAGCGGCACGCTGGAGAGGACGTCGCCGTCCCACGTCACGCCGACCTCGCGCTGGTCATCCTTGAGCCCTAGCAGCGCCCGGGCGGGTGTCATGGGGAGTGCGGCGGTCGCCAGCGCCTCGAAGCTCGGCTCCTGGCCGGAGGTGAGCTGACTGCGCGTGAAGGCGTCGCTGACCAGCCGATCGGGCCACACGTTGGGCGCCACAGGGAGGTACCGGTACGCCTCGATCTCGACGGGCGGAGGGCAGCCGGCCGGCCACGCGAACGCCAGGGCCGTCGTGACGGCCGGCTCGAAGGCGTAGGTCAGGCAGTGCCGGGCGTCGTCTCGCTGGAGCTTCAGCCCGGCCTGGACGGGCAGCCAGTGGCCGTCGGCGCCCAGCAGCATCAGCGCGGGCGCGGTCGGCGGCAGTGCCCCTGCGAAGAAGAGCGCGGCTCCGTCCAGGACATGCGGGATCGGCCACGCCACGCCGACGCGAGCGCCCGTGGGGAGCTGCTCGCGCAGCGCCGCCAGCTTCCCATCCACCAGCTCCGGGGCTCCCACGCCGTCCTGCTCGCGGCGTCCCCACACCACCCCACGCGAGGCGTCCGGCTGCGTCTCGTGTAGACGGGCGATGTTGCGTTCGAGCGTCACCAGCTCCAGGGCTTTCAGTTCGTCCGCCGTCAGCTTCCGCATCCCCTCCAGCCCTGGCCGGGCCTCGGGCTGCATCAGCGGTGTGATCTCCTGCAGCGCCAGGAAGCCCCGCTCCGCTTCGCCGCCCCGCGGGTGCTGCAACAGGCGTATGGTGCGCGCCGTGACTGCCGGGAAGGTGATGACGCTGTGTTGGGCCGTGGGGCGCAGCCAGTCGCCGGGGCCGGTCAGCGACACCCAGTTGGCGTCGCTGAGCATGGCGACCCGGACGGCCTTCGGCCACCACTGCGGCTTGGTCCACCACAGGCCGACCTGGTTGAGGGTCACCGGCTGCGGCCAATCCAGGCGCACCCAGTGCTCCACCCCGGCGGTCGGAGCCGAGACCCAGCTATTGCCGCAGTTGCCCAGCGCGTCCCGGTGGCCGTAGACCTGCGTGATCTCCTGGCCCAGGACGACCCACTTGCCGTCGGTGAGCACGCCCACGGCATAGCCCGAGCAGGTCGTATCCGCCGTCACGGTAGCGCGCGGCAGGGCGTCGGCCAGGGCGACGCCCGTGCTCAGCGCCGCCACCAGCAACAGGGCCAGTCCGGGAGTGGTCATCAGCTTCCTCCAGCACCAGGTGTCCGGGCATGTTCCGCCAGCCGGGGCGGCGCTCCTGCGTGACAGGAGGAGTCGGCCGCCGGCGTGGTGAATAGGCCGGGCGGACCTGAGCGAACTGCCCGAGGTGACGCGTTGCCCTCCGTTGTGACTCCCGAATCTCATGCCGCCCACGTGCCGTCGCGGGCGAGTAGTGACCCGACCCATGACCACACCAGCCATGGAGCGGTGACACTCCGCGCCGTCATCATCGCGGTCGTGCTGTCCCTGCTCGTGACCGCGTGGGCCAAGCAGGCCGAGCTGGTGACGCTCACGAGCCAGATTTCCGAGAGTACGCCGCCGATCGCGTCCATCCTCGGGCTGTTCCTGCTGCTGGGCGCGACGGGGCTGCTCAACAAGCTCGCGGGGTGGGCCAGCCATAGTCCCGCCCGGGCCCACATCGGCCGTTGGGCCCATCGCCTCCGCCCCTCCCCCGGTGAGATGCTGGTGGTGTTCGTCTTCCTGGCCATCACGGCCGCCATGCCCGGTGTCGGCCTGTTCCGGCAGGTCATGCCCTGCCTGATGGTGACGCAGTACTTCGGGATGCCCACCAACCACCTGAACGAGATGGCGGCCAACATCCCGACGGCATGGGCGCCGACCGACCCGGAAGTCGCCCGCGTGTTCTGGGAGGGTGGGGATACTGCTGTGCCGACGTTCGGCCTGGAGGGCGTGCCCGTCATCGGGCCGGTGCTCGAGGCTACCTACCGCTTCCTGGCCGGTCCCCTGCTGATCCCCTGGCAGCACTGGCTCACCCCCTTCCTCATCTGGTCGCTGTACCTGAGCGCCTACTTCATCAGCGCCTTCTGCTTCATCACGCTCTTCCGCCGCTCGTGGGAGGAGGATGAGCGCCTGACGTTCCCGGTCTCGAGCTTCTCGGTCGAGATGATCCGCCCCGAGGGCAGCCTGCTGTCGGGCCATAGCTTCTTCCGCGACCCCGTGGTGTGGATCGGCTTCTCGCTGGCGTTCATCTACAACCTGACCAACGCCCTGAAGGTCTTCAACCCGGCGTTGCCCGCGCTGGGCATCTCCTATTCCCTGGGCAGCCTCTTCACCGAGTCGCCCTGGAACACGATGTCCGGGTTCTCGATCTTCTACAAGCCGGAGATCCTCGGCCTAGGCTACCTGGTGCCCTCGGACGTGCTCTTCTCCATCTGGTTCTTCACCATGGCCCAGTGGATCGTGCGGCCCTTCGCCAAGATGGCCGGCTACACGCCCTCCGGGTTCCCATTCATGGCCCAGCAGGCCCAGGGCGCGTTCATGTTGCTGGCCGTGTACTTCCTCTACCAGTCACGGCGCCGGCTGTGGGAAGTCGTGCAGAAGGCCACCGGCAGTGCCCCGCACGTGGATGACAGCACCGAGCCCCTGCCCTTCGCCGTCTCGTTCTGGGTCGCCCTCGCGGGCATGATCGTCGTCTTCACCATGCCGATGCTCTTCGGGGTTGCCTGGTGGATGTCGGTGATGTACTTCGGCATCATGTTCGCGATCCTGCTCGTGTACTGCCGCAACCGCGCCGAGATGGGCTTCCCGGTCGTGTGGGGCTACCCGCTGTACGCGCAGCGGTCCTCGATGATCAACTTCCTGGGCAGCGCCGCCTTCCTGCCCGGCGGCGACAGCCAGTCCTTCACGCTGCTCACGATGTTCTCGTGGCTCCAGCGCAGCGTCAACCAGGCCATCACCAGCACGGGCGTGGAGGCCTTCGTCTCCGCCCACCGCCTCGGCCAGAGCCGCCGCACGCTCGCCAAGGTGGTCATTGCCGCCCTGGTCTTCGGCCTGTTGACCTCGTTCGTGGTCAACCTAGCGTCATACTACGAGTATGGTGGGCTGGTGCTGTCCAGCCCCGGCGGCAACGAGGGCGGGCAGATGACCCAGGAGGTGCTGAGCCAGTTCAACGCCATCTCCCAGTGGCTGGACCGGCCCGAGCAGGCCGACCCGCGCAAGATGGGCTACACCATCGGCGGGGCCATGATCGCGTTGGGCCTGATCGCGGGACGCCGCGCGTGGGTCCAGTTCCCGTTCCATGCCGGCGGCTATGCGCTGGCCAACTGCCACGGCAGCCCCTTCATGTGGTTCCCCGCCTTCGTCCTGTGGCTGACGAAGGCGCTGACCCTGAGGCTGGGCGGCGTCAAGCTCTACCGGCGCATCGCTCCGGGCTTCCTGGCCTTCACCCTCGGGCACTTCTTCTCCGTCGGTCTGTGGAGCTTCCTGGGCTTGTGGGCCGGTGAGTGGGTGCGGCGCTACATCGTGTGGTTCCTGTAGCGGAGGCGCAATACCAGGGCGGGGTGTCGGCGCAGCCGACGGGGACCCCGCCCCACCGGCCGGGACAGTGACGCGGCTGCGGCTACTCCACGATCAGTTCCTTCCCCGGCACGAAGAAGTGGAACACGATCCAGAAGGTCATGATGAAGCAGACGCCAAGGATGAGGCCGTAGGCGGCGGGCTTCAGGCGCTGGAAAGCCTGGTAGCCCGCAAAGCGCACCACCAGCATCTTCACGATCCACCCCAGGAAGATCGAGATCCAGTAACGCTCCGTCGGCCAGCCCATCCAGGCCACGTAGCCCAGAGGGTGGAACGGCCACCACACGAACCGTTGGCGCATCGAGACCAGGAAGAGCGTCGCGAGCCCCCCCAGGCCCAGCCCGACCCAGTCCTCCGCCCCCGTCTTGACCGCCCCGCGCAGACCTGACGCCAGTTGGTTCACCGTGCCCAGCCCGCTGCCTTGCGGCCACCAGCCCAGCCGGAAGACGCCGTAGTGGTAGATCACGGCGGGCACCGCGACATGGCAGACGATCAAGGTCAGCGCGACAGCCACCATCAGGAAGGCGATCGTGCGCACGCGCGGCGTCTCGATCAGTGACCCAAGCTTGAGACACTGGAAGGCCTGCGGCATGAACTGGGTCGCCGTGCCGCGGATCTGGGTCCAGCTCATCATGGTCATCAGTGTCAGGTTCAGCGGCCCGATCTGCCGCACGCCGATGAGCCGGAAGAGCATCTGGTCGAGGCGGAAGGGGCTGGAGTAGATGTACATCCCCGCCTCGCACACGACGCGCGAGGCGACCATCGAGACCAGCGGGAAGAGCCCCATGAGCAGCGCGGCCCACCCCACGGGCAGCCCCACCTGACGCGCCCACCACAGGATGAACACGAAGCCCCCGGCCAGCCCCCACAGGGCGAGGCGTTCGCCCCTCGTGGAGGCCTCCTGGCGTCCGGCGGCCTCTCTCGCCGGTGTGCGAGTGAGCCTGCCCAGGGCGTCTTCGGCCACCGCCCGCAGGTAGTGGCGCGCGGACCACAGGAGCGTCAGGGCCAGCACCAGGTAGCCGCCGGCCGTCTGCATCTCGGCGAACTGCGCATGGTTCGTGCGCAGGCCCATGCTCATGCGCAGTGCCGCCTGCCCCAGGCGCAGCAGGTAGAAGAACCACAGGCTGAAGGCCACCTCGTGCGAGAGCAGGTAGGAGATGCCGACCATCTCGGGGTACAGGTGCAGGGGCATGTAGTTGAACGCCACGAGCGAGCCGCCGCCGAAGAGGCGGCCGCTGTCCTTCTGCAGGTTCAGGTCGGGCACCGCCGGGTAGTAGCTATGGAGGCCCTTGGTCAGGAAGGGGATCATGGCCGCCGCAAAGGTCGTCCACAACAGCCAGTTGCGCAGCAGCGGGGAGGCCTCCGGCTGCCCCTGGGTCAGCTCCATCGGCACCTGAATCAGGGGGTACAGCAGCCGCTCCTGCTGCTCCCAGCGCCGCGCCAGCAGGGCCGACAGGCACAGCAGCATCCAGTACAGGGCCAGCATGAACGGCGTCCATACCAGCAGCGGCACAAGCCACGGGCGCCACGGAACCCCCCGCCCGGCCGGCAGGCCCTCGTAGGCCCAGCGAATCGCCGGCGCATCGCGGTCCTTGCCCGGCACCAGCAGGGGGCTGAGGTCGTCCAGGTAAGTCTGCGGCGGGACGATCTCGGGGATGGCGTAGTAGACGACGGCGAGGGTGTTGAGGTAGAAGTGCTGGGCGTAATCCTGGCCCGGCATGGCGGCCATGATGGCCAGGAGCATGAAGATGACCAGCAACTCACGTCGCGACAGGGCCCGTCCGGGCATGAACTTGCGCCACAGGATGTTGCCCACGATGAGCAGCAGTAGCAGCGCCATGACCCCGCGCGGCAGATAGCCGGTGCCCAGGATCTCGTAGCGCAGCATGACCGCCACGCAGCCGGCCACGGTGAAGCCGATGACCAGCAGCAGGCCGATGATGACGGCGCGGGCGCTCATCGTGGGGTAGCCTTCGGTCGGGGGCTAGTCAGCAACCTCCGTGCCCTCCACTTGAGCCATCAGGTCCTGGTCAGACACGATCTCCGGTAGCGGAGCGCACGTGCCGCACAGCAACTGCCGCCAGTTGCGAATGCACTCCCAGCAGATGACGACCGCGAGGATCATCATCATGACCGTGAGGGAGCCCTTCAGGTAGTCCGGCGTCGCCCCCAGCAGCATCTTCTGGCTGAACTGGAGGCCCGAGTCGAAGACGGTGACGGACAGGACCACAAAGGGCAGGAACGTCGTGAGCGCATAGGACTTCTTCGCCGCGTGGCGGAGAATGTACGACGTGCCCACGGCGAGGGCGACGACGGCCAGCAACTGGTTGGCGATGCCGAACATCGGCCAGATGGTGGCAACCGTGCCGCCGTGCACGAGGATGAACCAGGCGAAGCTGACCGCGAAGCTGGTCAGGATGACGCCGGGCATCCACGTCCCGGTCTTCAGCGGCGCATAGGCGCGCCCGACGACCTCTTGCAGGATGAACCGCGCCACACGCGTCCCGGTGTCAATCGTGGTCAGGATGAAGAGCGCCTCGAACATGATCGCGAAGTGGTACCAGTACGACATCATCGTGCTCATGCCCGGGAGGTTCTTGAAGATCTGCGCCATGCCCACGGCCAGCGTCACCGAGCCCCCGGTGCGCCCCACGAGCGACTTCTCCCCCACCTCCTGCGCGATGGCCCCGACCTGCCCGAGGGCTTCCGCCGTGGCGTGGTACTTGCTCGGGTCGGCGTTGATGGTGAAGTAGTGGTCCGGCAGCAGCGTGCAGGCCGCCACCAGGGCCAGCAAGCCGACGAAGCCCTCCACCAGCATCGCGCCGTACCCGATGGGCCGGATGTCCATCTCGTTGTTGATCATCTTGGGGGTTGTCCCCGAGCCGATCAGCGCGTGGAAGCCCGAGATGGCCCCGCAGGCGATGGTCAGGCACACATACGGCCACACCGGCCCGGGCACGACGGGCCCGCCACCGTGGATGAACGAGGTCGTGGCCGGAATGGCCAGGTGCGGGTTGACGATGAAGATGCCGATCGCCAGCATCGCCACCGTGCCCAGCTTCATGTAGGTGGACAGGTAGTCACGCGGGCACAGCAGCATCCACACCGGCAGCACCGCGGCGATGAAGCCGTAGATCGGCAGGGCGTACTCCAACTGCGACTTGCTGAGTGTGAACCACGAGGCGATGGCGCTGTGGGAGATGGGGTTGCCGGCCGCGACGGCCGCCAGCAGCAGCACCACCCCGATGATCGAGGTCTCGGCCACCCGTCCGGGCCGCACCTTGTAGAGCCACTGGCCCATGAGCAGCGCAATCGGGATGGAGCACGCGATGGTGAACACGCCCCACGCGCTCTCGCTCAGGGCATTGACCACGACCAGCGCCAGGCCGGCCAGGGCAACAACGATGATGAAGAGTGTGGCGAAGGCGGCGCACCAGCCGGCGGTCTTGCCCAGGTAGCGCTCGGTGATGCGGGAGATGGACTCCCCGCGATTGCGGACCGACGCGAACAGGATGATGTAGTCATGCACGGCGCCAGCAAAGATCGCCCCGATCAGGATCCAGATGGCGCCCGGCAGGTAGCCATACTGCGCCGCCAGCACGGGCCCTACCAGCGGCCCGGCCCCCGCGATGGCTGCGAAGTGGTGACCGAAGAGCACCCAGCGGTTGGTCGGGTGGTAATCCTTGCCGTCGCGCTGGGCATGGGCGGGCGGCTGGCGGGACGCGTCGAGCACCGCTACCTTCGTCGCCAGGAAGGCGCCGTAGTAGCGATAGGCCAGGGCGAAGGCGCATAGCCCCAGGAGCAGGAGATAGACTGAGGGCATGGCGGACCCTCCGTGTCAGGAATGCCGGCGAGCAACCGGCGAGATGATACAACCTGCGCCGATGCAACGGCAAGAGGGCAACCGTCTGGCAGGGGCGCCCCGGCCTGCCTGGGCTGAAGCAGACGTACGGGCGGGGGACCAGCCCCCGCCCTACAGGACGCCGCCAGCAGAAGGTCTCAACCAGCCGTCAGCGCGTCAGCTTGTAGACATGCCGCTCATACGGGCCGAAGCTGTCGCTCCATGTGCCGCCCTGGGCCTTTACGCTGCGCCCCTCGAAGACGACCTCCGCCTGCGCCGCCTCGCCTGCCAGCGTTAGCTTGCCCTCGACGGGCTCGCGGCCGGTGTTCACGGCCAGTACCCAGGTCGCGCCGCCCTCGCGGTAGCTCGCCGTCAGGACGGCCGAGGCGTCACACTGGACCGCCGCGGCCGTCTCGGCGCTGCCCAACGCCGGGGCCAGGGCCGCCATCTCCACGCACATCGCGCGCATCTCGTCCCAGCACTGCTGCGACCGCGGCACCTGCGCGAACCAGTAGATGCCCCGCGCGCCCTTGATGAGCGAGCCATAGACCATACAGGACAGCTCCCGCGGCGTCGGCTCGCGATCCATCCAGTAGGCGTAGCCCGTGCCCTGCAGCCACATCCACACCGGCTTGTGCTCGGGACGCGCCGCGGCCGCCATGGCGGCGACACCATTGATCGCGTGCAGCGGCTGGCCGTGGGGGATCGGATAGATGTCCGTGGAGTAGATGTCACCCATGTGGCCGGTGAGCTTGTTGCCCAGGTAGTTGATGAGCGCCGGGTGATCGGGGTCCAGTTCGTGCGCCAGGTTGAGACGGGCGTTCGCCTCGGCGAAGCGCTCGCCGCTTGGTTCATCGAAAACATACCAACATAGCAGAGCGGGATGGTTCTTGAGTGTGGTGATGTGACTGCGCAGCCTCTCGAGGGGGATGTTGCCATCCATCCAGGGGATGACGCGCAGGCCCAACTCGGCGGCGTGGTCGAAGTAGCTCTTCAGCTCCTCGGTGGTGATGGACGCCCGGATCTCAATGCACACATCGGGGAAGCCTGCCTGGGCGACGACATCCAGCATCTTCAGGTCGGAGATGAACTCCAGTCCCAGCGCGTGCATGAGGTAGGGCTGGCCGTTCACCAGGAAGCGCCCGGCGTTGTCTATCGTCACCTTGGTGGGCTGGACCGGCCCGGTCGTCTGGCGCCCGGCAGCGACCTCGGGGGTGCGCCGGGGCGCAGACCAGTCCACGCCCTGCTCGCGCTGGCAGAGGGCCTCGTCGCCAGGGTGCGGGTGGAAGTCGTCCGACGCCTGGCCCGTCTGTTGCAGCTGCACGTCGTCCATCCACAGCGTGCCATCACCCTCGGCGCCGATGCGCACCATGACCTGCCGTCCGGGCGCCACGCCGGCCACGGCCACGCGCCCCCACTCCTTGCCGGCCTGGCTGCGGCCGGTCTTCCCGCCCGCCGACAGCGTCACCGGCACCCCCTCGCGGTCGGCCTTCACCCAGGCTGAGAGGGTGTAGTCGCTGACTGGCTTGTCGCGCAGGCCGAACCAGGCGGAGACGGCCTGCAGCCGCGGCAGGCCCGGCTCATTGATGAGGCGGAGGCTCTGCTTGCCGCTGCGCACCACGGTCGTGTCCAGGCTGAAGTGCCGCCGCCACAGGTCCATGTCCGTCGCCCAGGGCAAGTTCCCGACGCCCCAGTGGCCGCTGCCCCAGGCGTAGGGCAGGGGACCGGGAACCTCGAAGCCGCCATTGCGCAGGTAGTTCCGGTGCACGTCGCGGGCATCGGCTCTGAAGCCCCGCAGCCGGAAGGTGATCGGCCCGGGCGCCGAGCCCCACATCGAGAACCGGAAGCGCTCGACCTTGTCCCAGCCGGTCGGTGCGTCCTCGGTGCCGAAGTCATCCAGTTCCCAGGTCGTGCGCACCCACGCGGTCGAGGCCGGCGTGCCGGCAATGCGTGCATACCAGCCGCCGGGCGTGCCGAAGTAGATGCCCAGCGTCCCGGCCCGCTCGGCGCCCTCCACACTCACCTCCACACTCACGGCCCCCACCGCCGACAGGTCCACCGGCCCCACATAGTCCCAGCACAGGCGGTCGCCGGCCGTCTTGTACTCACCCTTGAGCACCAGGCAACTGCTGCCGTCCGGTAGCTTCTCGACGGCCACCGGCGGCGAGCCGAACTGCGGCTGCCACGCTTTCTGCGCGGCGGCGGTGTCGGGGAAGCTGCAGATGTCGGGCACGTCGGTCCAGGCACACGCGGCCATGAAGCACACCAGCGAGGGCAGCAGGAGGGATTTCATGGGGACGGCTTCCCCGACCGGAGCGGCCTCACCTGCCCGGCGGGCGGCAGGTTGGCGCAGGGCAGACGCGGAAAGGCCCTTGTCACCGACCGTCACTGCCCGTCCGCCGCCACACTACTCCTCGCCGGAGGGCCGCCATCATGTCCGACCACCGTCTCCACCTGATCTGCAACGCACATCTCGACCCCGTGTGGCTGTGGGAATGGGAGGAGGGCGCGGCCGAGGCCATCTCCACCTTCCGCGTCGCCGCCGACCTGTGTGAGGAGTTCTGCGCTCGCGGGCGAGCGCCTGGCTTCGTCTTCAACCACAACGAGGCGGTGCTCTACGAGTGGGTCGAGGAGTACGAGCCGGCGCTGTTCAAGCGCATCCAGCGGCTCGTGAAGCAGGGCAAGTGGCACATCATGGGGGGCTGGTTCCTGCAGCCGGACTGCAACATGCCCAGCGGTGAGTCGTTCGTGCGGCAGGCGCTGTACGGGCGGCGGTACTTCCGGGACAAGTTCGGCGTGCGCCCCACGACCGCCCTGAACTTCGATCCCTTCGGCCACAGCGTGGGCCTGCCCCAGATCCTCGCCAAGTCGGGCTACGACTCGTATCTCTTCTGCCGGCCGGGCCAGGAGGACTGCCCGCTGCCCGCCGCGCAGTTCGAGTGGGTTGGCTGCGACGGCTCCAGCGTCCGCGCGGTGCGCATGGTCCACTATAACTCCCCCCTGGGCCAGGCCCGCCAGAAGGTCGAGAACCTCGCGCCCCAACAACCTGCGGACAAGCCCGGCCTCATCCCCTGGGGCGTCGGGGATCACGGCGGCGGGCCGTCCCACGACGACGTGCAGGCCCTGCAGGCGCTCATCCGGGAGCGCCCGGACCTGAAGATCGTGCACTCGACGCCCGAGGCCTACTTCGCCGAGCTGGCCGCCTCCGGGGCGAAGCTGCCCCGACACGACCGCGACCTGAACCCCTGGGCGGTCGGCTGTTACACCTCGCAGGTGCGCATCAAGCAACTCCACCGGCGGCTGGAGAACGACCTGTACAGCCTGGAGAAGATGGCCTCGGCGGCGTGGCTGGCCGGGCTGATGGCATACCCCGCGGAGGAGATGAGGCCGGCCCTACGCGACCTGCTGCTCTGCGAGTTCCACGACATCCTCCCCGGATCGTCCCAGCAGCAGGTCGAGGAGATGTCCCTGCGGGTGCTCAGCCACGGCCTCGAGATCGTCTCGCGCCTGAAGGCCCGCGCGTTCTTCGCGCTGGCCGCCGGGCAACCCACAGCGAGGGCCGGCGAGATCCCGATCATGGTCTACAACCCACACCCCTTCCCGGTCCGCACCACGGTCGAATGCGAGTTCCAGCTCGCTGACCAGAACTGGCAGGATGCCTTCACGCTGCCGACGGTCTACCAGGGCCGCAAAGCCCTGCCCTCTCAGCCCGAGAAGGAACTCAGCAACCTCAACCTGGACTGGCGCAAGCGCGTGGTGTTCGACGCCGTGCTGCAGCCCTCGCAGATGAACCGGTTCGACTGCAAGCTGCAGAGCCTGCCGGCCAAGCCTGCGCCGGGCGACTACCTGCAGGGCGAGGCCCTGGTCGTCAAGACAGACGACCTGGAAGTGCATGTGAGCACGCAGACCGGCCTGCTCGACTCGGTTCGCGTGGGTGGGGCGGAGGTGGTCGGACCGGGGGCGGGCGAGCCGCTGGTGATGCAGGACAACGAGGACCCGTGGGGCATGAGGGTCCACGGCTTCAACACGCTGACGGGGCGCTTCAAGCTGCTCTCCCCCGCTGCGGCGGCGCGCCTGGCCGGGGTCCACGCCAAGTCCCTCGCGCCCGTGCGTGTCGTCGAGGACGGCGCCGTGCGCGTGGTCATCGAGGCGCTCTTGGGCTACCGCAACTCGTTCATCTGCCAGCGCTACAAGATCCCGAAGGCCGGGACCGAGGTGGAGATCGAGACGCGGGTGCAGTGGGCGGAGAAGGACCAGATGGTGAAGCTGCAGGTCCCCTGTCGCGTGGGTGGGCGCCGGGACGCGCCCACACCTGCGGGTTCGGGGACGCACCCGCCCGCGCGGTTCGTCGGCCAGACGGCCTTCGGGGCCTATGCTCTGCCCGACAGCGGCGATGAGGCCGTGTCCCAGAAGTGGGTTGCCGTTGTCGGCGACGAGCAGGCCCTGACCTGCATCAACGACGGCACCTACGGCTCCAGCTATGCCGACGGCCTGCTGCGCCTGACGCTGTTGCGTTCCGCGGCCTACTCGGGCCACCCCATCGGCGACCGGGAGATCGTGCCTCAGGACCGCTTCACCCCGCGCCTCGACCAGGGCGAGCGCCTGTTCCGGTTCTGGCTCAACGCCGGGCCGACACAGGAACGCCTGGCCGCCGTGGACCGCGAAGCGCTCGTCCACAACGAGCGCCCCATGGCGCTCTCGTTCTTCCCGTCGGGGGCGGGAGACAAGCCCGGCCCGTGTGCGCTGCTGAGCGACGAGGCTGTCCAGGTGACGGCCCTGAAGCGGTCCGAGGATGGCCGGCGCCTCATCGTCCGCCTGTTCGAGCCTACGGGGCAGAAGCGGACGACGACGCTGAGCCTTCCGGCCCTGGGCCTCAAAGCGAGGCTGCGCTTCACCCCCTTCGAGGCGAAGACGCTGGCGGTGGACCCGAAGTCGGGCTTCTTCAGCTCAGTGAACCTCATGGAGGAGGAGCCGTGAGGGTTGCCTACCCGCAGTACACGCCGCGTGTCACGCCGGAGATGATGGCCGAAGTGCGGCAGACGGCCACGCGGCTACTCGCCGAGGTCGGCTTCGTCGTCGAGCACGAACGCTTCCTGGACCATCTCCGGGGGCGCCCTGGCCTGAGATTCGGCGGCCAGCGCGTGTACTTCGACCCGGCGCTGAGCAATGAGTACCTGGACCGCCACGTGGCCGACCTGCGCCGGTCACTACTGGCAGGGGACAGGGCTGCCGGGGCGGCCACACAGGGGGAGGAGCTCGCCCTGGCTGCGTCCGGCTCCACGCGGCAGGACTGGACCCTCGCCATCGCCGGCTACTCCATGGCCCTGCTCGACCCCCGCACCGACGAGGTGCGGGAAGCCACGTGCGACGACCTGCGGGACTGCATCAAGCTAGCCCGCTCCTTCGGCATCGGGGGCATGTACCCGCTCATGCCACAGGATGTGCCGCCGCTGCTGCGCACGCTCGCGTGCTTCCGCGTCTGCTGGGAGAGTGCCGACAACATCGAGCCCTATGACTACCAGCAGCCCGAGCAGGTCCCGTTCCTGCTGGACATGCACCGCCTGATGGGCAAGCCGATGGACATCACCTTCACGGTGCCCACGGCGATGACCCTGGACGCGCGCGACCTCGATATCTTCCTGTCAGTGTATCCCTTGTGGAATGGTACGCCCGACACTCCTGTCGGGCGCGGGGCGCCCGAGCGCCCGACAGGAGTATCGGGCGTACCATTCAACTGGCGCATCCTCGACTACGGCATGCTCGGTATCACGAAGCCTTGCAGCGCCCTCGGCTGCGCCACCATGCAACTGGCCGAGTCGCTGGCGGTGCACATGCTGCTGAAGCTGTTTGATGACACCGTCGAGGCGCCGCTGATCATGACCGCCGGGCAGCCCACCGACTTGCGCCATGTCTGCTGGGCTTTCGGCTCGCCGCGGCGGCATGTCTTCTCGCACGTGAACTCCTGGCTGGCCCCGGCGCTGTGCGGCCTGGAGCCCGAGGAGTATGTCGTGGCGGGGGTGCTTCTGGAGACGGCTTCAGCGGCCACCGACGAGCAGGCGGCGCTCGAGAAGATGGCGTCGGGGCTGCTCGGGGCCCTGCAGGGCGCGCGACACTTCGGCTATGCGGGTGTGCTGTGCGTGGATGACCTCTTCAGCCCGACGCAGTTCGTCATTGACGTGGAGATGGTCGCCTACCTCCGGGAGCTGATTGAGGCCTTCGACCCCCCTCCCGACCTCCTCGCCCTCGACGGCCTGTACGACGAGTGCCGCGAGGTCGGTCTGGGCCTGGATACGTTCCTGTCACATCCCCACACCGCGCGCCGCTGCCGCAATGTCATGCCCTCCTCCGACCGCCTCGTGCGCGAGAAGCTGCGTTCGTGCCTGGCACACCACCGGACACTAAAGGACCGAGCGCGAGACGAGGCGCTGGAGAGGATCGCGGCGTGTCCGGAGTTCGTGCTCGATGAAGCGAGGCGGGAAGGCCTGGCGAGGATCTACGCCGAGGCGGAGAAGGCGCTCGGAGGGGCCGGCTACTAGCCGGCCCGCCGTCATGGGCCTGCGCTGCTCGGTGACACACGCTGTCAACGCCGGGCCGGCTGATAGCCGGCCCCTCCAGCGGCACACCCCCGCTACTCCCGCACGATCCACAGATCGCGGAAGTTCGCCGTACAGTCTGCTGTGCCGATCCCCAGCCGTCCCGGTCCCAGTGGCTGCGGATCGGTCCAGTCGAGCGCCTGGCGCCCGTTGATCGTGAGCGTCAGTTGCGCGCCCTTGCGTTGCACGACCAGGTGCAGATCGCGCGGGCTGTTGCAGTGGCCGCCCATGCGCACCGCAAACGCCGGATCGCGCGTCTCCGCCACGACCTGTCCCAGGCGCAGCAGTCGCGTCACCGTGCCCCCCTCCCCGGCGATCAGGAAGCGATACCCGCCGTCGAGTTCGGCTTGCTCCGCGTTCATCACCAGGCTGATGTCGTGGCACGGGAAGTGCTTGTGCTCGCGGTCCTCGTAGCCCTCGGAATACTCGCTCACCCAGACATCGAGTTGCCGCACGTTCAGCCGGGGCTGCACGTGGCAGGCCAGGGCCTGCGGCTGGCCTTTGGCCGTGTACCAGTAGTCCCAGGCGATGCAGGCCATGCCGGTGTGGGTGCCCCATTCACCGCTCACCGGCTGCCAGTCGGTCTCCTCGGACTTGAAGGCATAGACGGAGGCGCGCCGGTGCGCCAGTGTCACCTGTCGCGCCGACCACCCGGCGCCGGTGGCATAGGCCGCGCAGAGGCTGCCCGGCAACGGCTGCGGATCGTCGAACACCAGGGGTGTGCCGTCCGCCAGCGCCACGATGAAGCGCCCGTCGCGCCACAGGCGGAGCGTGGCCGGCGGCTTGGGGAGGGGCTTCTCGGTCACAGCCTTCTCGGCGCGGAAGAGTCTCAGGGCCTTGCCGTCGGTCTCCGCCCGGTAGCCGCTGCCCAGCGTGTAACCGTGGCTGTCGCAGGCGATGGCGACCCCGCCGCTGCCGCCGGGGTGGAGCTGCAGCCCCTCCACGGTCATGACAGCGTCGCCCGGACATGGCGAGTAGTACCAGAGGCTGGCGGGCTGCTGCCCGTAGGCCCTGGCGCTGAGCAGACGGTTGTCGGTGGGCCCGGCGCCGGTCCAGGTGCCACCGTTGGGCCGCCACACATAGCCCAGCACGAAGCGGCTCGTGTCGCTGTTCTCACCGGGCATGGGCGTGGGGACGCCGGTGACGGTGGAGATGACCGTGGGTGTCTCCTCGTCGCCGGAGGCCTCGGCGGAGCTGAAGCGCGCTTCGCCGTCGGTGAAGACGCCGCACGCGCCGCCGCGGTAGGTGAAGTCATAGCACGACAACCACCCGCCGGGGGTGGCGGCAGACAGGCGCCCGGCGAGGTGTGAGAGCGTCAGCCGGCCGGGACGGCCCTTGCCGGCGGCACTGGCGAGCGTTACGGCCTTGCCGTCGGTCACTCGCTCCAGCGCACAGCCGGTGGGGCCCATGCTTAGGCGGTAGCCGCTGTCGTTGCGCCAGTTGAGCAGCAGGCCGCTCGGCCCCCTGGCAGAGCGCAAGTCCACCCGCAACGCGTTGGCGTCGGCAGCCTTCAGCCACAGGCACGGACTGAAGGCCTGGGCCCGTCCGTTCAGGTAGCCGCAGTCGGTGTCCCATGCCCCCTGTGCGCCGCTCCAGTCGCCTCTGCGGGTGCTGTCGGCCTCGCGACACCACCGGGCCGGGCGCACGTCGAAGTCGTCAAAGCGCACCTCGCCCTTGCCCTCGGCCAGCAGCCCCACCTTGCCCCCGGCGCAGGGGATGCTGCTGTCGCCCAAGCGTGTTCCGTCCACGCTGCAGCGGATCGCCCCATCATCCACCTGGAGCGCCAGCTCGTGCCAGTTGCCCAGGCGCCAGGCGAAGGGCGGCGCCGGCAGTGCCGTCGTCTTCGGCTTCCCCTGCGACACGGTCGTCAGCTCGGCGATTCCCTGCTCGCCGCTGCCCGGACGCACAGAGAAGACGCAGTAGTTGTTCGCGTCCTGGGCGTAGAAGACCAACCCGGCGCGCACGCCTGGCACGGCCAGGACGGCGGTGCGCACGCGGTAGTGCTCCCAGAAGTCCTGCCCGGTCAGCGATAGCGCCTGCCCGTTAGGTGTCACCTGGTACCACGAGGCGGCGATGGGGCGGTTCTCAAGGGCCTTCAGGGGGTCGCGGTAGGTGCCGATACTCCACTGGCCGCTGACGGGCTCCCATACCGACTCGCCGCCCTCGGGGTCAAAGAACTCGTCATGGAAGGCGGCCGGCTCGACGGGCTGGACGTGCAACTCGGGCCCGCTCGCCCCGGGCGCCAGCATCACGGCCCCGGCAATGGTGCGATCCACGTACGTGCGCAGGAGCACGCGCCCCGCCGTCTCGATCTCCACCAGCGACTGCCGCCGTCGCACACGCACGGTCCCGCTCACAGCGCCGGTGACGGCCGCGAGCTGCCCCTTCCCCCGCTTCGAGACGGCGTTGAGCGTGGCGCCCTTGCCGGTGCAGCCGAGCGCCAGCCCGGCGCCATTCTGCCAGTCGAGCAGCACCTGCACCGCGCCCGCCTTCGGCATGGAGAAGGTGACATCATAGGGGCCATCCACAGGGGTGGACTCGCCGCCAGCCCATAGGCGGGGGGCGACGAGCAGGCAGCACGCAGCAAGCGCGATCCGCAAGGCGAGGTCCTCCGGGGCGAAGTCAGGAGTATGTTGCCTGGGGCGGGTGGTGGTTCCTTCCGTCCATGGCCCTGTAGCCCTCGGCTACGCCGGGGGAGGGGGCCGGGCCCCTCGGGGCGAATACGGCCGTGCATCTCCCAGCGAAAGGAACTCCCCCGATGCCTGACCACAACCACGACCCCCTGGCCTGGTGGCGCGAGGCCCGCTTCGGCCTCTTCATCCACTGGGGTATCTACTCGGTGCCCGCCGGCTTCTGGAAAGGCCAGCCCATCCCCAGCCTCGGCGAGTGGATCATGCACAACGCCAAGATCCCCCTGGAGGAGTACGCGCCGCTGGCCCAGCAGTTCAACCCGATCAAGTTCAATGCCGAGGAATGGGTCTCGGTCGCCGCCAAGGCGGGGATGAAGTACCTGGTCATCACCGCCAAGCACCACGATGGCTTCGCGATGTTCCACTCGCCCAGCAACCCGTACAACATCGTGGATGCCACGCCGTACGGCCATGACGTGATGAAGGACCTGGCCGAGGCCTGCGCGCGCCACGGGCTGCGGATGTGCTTCTACTACTCGCAGGACCAGGACTGGGTCGCAGAGGGCGCGTCGGGCCACTGGGAGGAAGTCCAGGACAAGGGCTGGCACGGCCACAAGCCCGACCCGGAGAGATTCGCCGCGTACCTGGAGAGCAAGGTGAAGCCCCAACTGCGCGAGCTGCTGACCCAGTACGGCCCTATCGGCCTGATCTGGTTCGACACGCCCGTGGCCATCACCAAAGAGCAGAGCCAGATGCTCAAGGAGTACGTCCACAGCCTGCAGCCGGACTGCCTGGTCAGCGGCCGCGTCGGCCACGAGCTGGGCGACTACGGCAGCCTGGGCGACAACATGATCCCGGCCGGGCCGGTCGTGGGCGACTGGGAGACCCCGGCCACCCTCAACGACACCTGGGGCTTCAAGAGCGACGACCACAACTGGAAGTCGGTCCAGGACCTGCTGATCCTGCTGGTGGACCTGACCAGCAAGGGCGTCAACTACCTGCTGAATGTCGGCCCGACCAGCGAGGGCCTCATCCCCCGGCCGAGCATTGACCTGCTGCTGGCCATCGGCCAGTGGATGGACGTGAACAGCGAGGCCATCTACGGCACGCAGCCCAACCCGTGGCCGTTTGAGTTCCGCTGGGGCAGAGTCACAGCCAAACAGAACAAGCTCTTCCTACTGTTCTACGAGTGGCCAGCGATGGTTCTGGGGCGTGTGCACGAAGACTCGAACCGCCCCGGCGGCTGGGCTGGCCAGCACGAGCTTGTGGGGCTGCGTAGCCGTGTCAAGCGGGCCTATCTGCTGGCG
Source organism: bacterium (assembly GCA_021372615.1). Lineage (NCBI taxonomy): Bacteria > bacterium. The sequence goes on from JAJFUB010000123.1 coordinate 26,451, forward strand.
GATCCGGGGAACGCCCTACCGTTCATACAGGATGGCGATCACGTGACGATATCGCTCCCTGGTGTGGCTCCTGATCCGTTGGTGTCGGTCGTGGCGCTGGACTTCGTCGGTGACCTGGACGTGGACACGAGCATCTACCAGCAGGCCGACGGGACGGTGACGCTGCCGGGCTACCTGGCCGACATGCTCAAGGGCCCGGACAGCGGCATGGCCCTGAGCCGCAACGGGATGGTCAGCGGCTGGAGGGACACCGCGAGCAAGCTGCAGTGGCAGTTCAAGCTGCTGGCGCCGGGAACGTTCACCGTGAGGGTCGTTCTGGGCTCACCGTACCATCGCCGCCCGCCGGACGGGGGCCACGTGCTGCGGCTGACGGCCGGCGAGGCCACAGTGTCCGGCGCCGTCACCTGTGACGAGCAGGTCCAGAGCCCGCGCGCCCAGTACCTCCCGGAGTACGCCGGTACGCTGGGGCAGATCACGCTGGACACCCCCGGCACGGTCACCGTCGCCCTGGAGGCCGAGCAGATCGCCGGCGAGGCCGGCATCACCCTGGCGGCGGTGCAACTGGTCCCGGCATGAGCGACAGGATGACCTGCTATCTGAGCCTGGGCTCGAACCTGGGGGATCGTGCGCGCGCCCTGGCGCAGGCCCTCGCCCTGCTCGACGCCCACCCGGACATCCATGTGCGTCAGGTGTCCCCCGTCTACGAGACGAAGGCCGTGGCCGACGAGCCCCAGCCGGACTATCTCAACCTGGCGGTGGCCGTGGAGACGAACCTGGAACCCCCGGCGTTGCTCGCCGTCATGCATGACATTGAGCGTCGTCTGGGTCGCACGCGACCCTACCAGAACGCGCCGCGCACCGTTGATCTCGACCTGCTCGTGTGCGCCACAGAAGTTGCGCCGGGTGGTATAATGTGCGCGACGGCGGAGCTGACGCTGCCGCATCCGCGGATGCTGGAGCGCCAGTTCGTGCTGCAGCCGCTGGCCGACCTGAACCCGGACCTGCAGGTCGGCGGCGCGCCCCCCGTGGGCGAGCTGGTGGACCGCGACGATCCTGACGTGCGGCGGCTGGGCGAGCTGTCTGAGTTGATCGGCGAGGCCCGATAGGCGGGAACCCTCATGTTCGGCAGCCTGAGATTGGTCGAGAGAGTACACCTCTTCCGTGAGTTGGCGACCCTCGTCAATGCGGGGATGTCGCTGGGCATGGCGCTGTCGTCGCTCGAGGAGCGGGGCGGCTCGCCGGAGCTGCGGGTGGCGCTGCGCGACGCGGCGCGGAGCGTGTCCTCCGGCAAGCGTTTCTCCGAGGTGATGGCCCGCCATCCAAAGGTCTTCTCGGAACTCAACGTCGCGCTGATCGCTGCCGGCGAGGAGGGCGGGCACCTGGATGAGATGCTCACTCTGTCGGCCGACTACCTCGAGCGCGACCTGGAGTTCCAGCAGACGCTGGCGCGGGAGACGCTCTACCCCAAGCTGCTGCTGGTCGCGGTGGTGCTGATCCCGCTGGCCACGCGCATGATCATCGCCGGGCTGACGCTGAGCCTGGGGCAGGCGCTGCTGGTGGGCATCAAGTTCGCTGCGGTGGTGGGGCTGTTCGTCCTGTTGCCGCTCGGCGTGCTCTACATGGTCTACCGTCGCTACTACCACTCGACGGCCCAGGGCCGGCGGACGATAGACGACCTGAAACTCCGCGTGCCCATCTGGGGCGCGGTGTCGGCGAAGCTGGCGTGGGCCCGCCTGTGCCGGGCTCTGTCAGCCCTGTACGGGGCGGGGGTCAACATCCGCTCCGCCGTGGGCATTGCCTCGAACACCGCCGCCAACCGGGCGATCGAGGAGGCCCTGACCGGGACGGTGCCCGCGCTGGAGCGCGGCGAGAAGCTGAGCGATGCCCTGGCCAAGACAGGGCAGATCCCGCCGCTGGCCTTGAGCATGCTGCGGACGGGCGAACAGACGGGACAGATCGACTCGACCATGGCCAAGGTCGCCGACTACTTCGAGGCCGAGGCCTTCACGACGGTGCGTAAGGGCATGACGGCGATCGTGCCCCTGGCGGTCATCTTCTTCGGGGTGGTCGTGTTCATGATGGCTGCTCAGGCCTATGCCGGCTATTTCAGCGGCCTGCTCAATCAGTAACAGCGGGGCCAGGACAGGGAGTTGTCAACGACGGTATGCGGATCGAGAAGCGTATTGCGGGCGTGCGCGCCTTCGTGCAGGCGGCGCGACGCGAGGGTAAGTCAGTGGGCCTCGTGCCGACGATGGGGGCGCTGCACGAGGGCCACGAGGCGCTCATGCGCCGCTCCTGCGGCGACAATGATGCGACCGTAGTCAGTGTGTTCGTCAACCCGACCCAGTTCGGGCCCCAGGAGGACTTCGCCGCCTACCCGCGCGACCTGGAGCAGGACCTGCGCCGGGCTCAGCGCCTGGGGGTCGAGCTGGTCTTCGCCCCGGACGTCGCGGAGATGTACCCCGAGGGTGCCTCCACGACCGTGACGGTGGCGGGGGTCAGCGAGGGCCTGTGCGGCCACTTCCGCCCGGGGCATTTCACCGGTGTCGCCACGGTCGTCGCCAAGCTGCTGAGCATCGTGCAGCCTGACCGCGCGTACTTCGGCGAGAAGGACTACCAGCAACTGCAGGTCATCCGGCGCATGGTCACCGATCTGGCCATGCCCGTGCACATCGTGCCCGTGCCCACTGTGCGTGGGGCCGACGGTCTGGCGATGAGCTCGCGCAACGCCTATCTGAGCCCGGCCGAGCGCCGGGCGGCGCCCCGCCTCTATCAGGCCCTACAGCAGGGGGCCAAGGTCGCGGTCGGGGGCGGGACGGGCGGGGCAGCGGTCGCGGCGGCGAGGGCAGTACTGGATGCAGAGCCGCTCATTAGGGTACAATACCTGGTGGCGGTGGACCCCCAGACACTGCAGGACAAGTCGGAACGGGGGCGGCCGCTGGTACTGGCCGCAGCCGTATACCTGGGCAAGACGCGACTGATTGACAACATCACCATCAACGGCGAGACGAAGTAGATGCTCAGAAACATGGCGAAGAGCAAGATCCACGGGGTGACAGTCACCCAGACCGAGCTGCAGTACGAGGGCAGCATCACGATAGATGCCGACCTCATGCGGCCGGCCGACATCCTCCCCGGCGAGCGCGTGCAGGTCGTCAACCTGGCCAACGGGGCGCGGCTGGAGACGTACGTGATCGAGGGCCCGCCCGGCTCGGGCACGATCTGCCTCAACGGCCCGGCCGCGCGGCTGGCGGCCGTCGGCGACAAGGTCCACATCATCTCCTACGCGCTCTACGAGGACGCCGAGGCGCGCGCCCTGCACATGAAGACGATCCTGGCCGACGCCGGCAACCACCTGCGGAGCGAGGCATGAGTGCGGACCTGCAGGCCATCGTGGCCCGGGCACTGGCGGAGGACATTGGCCCTGGCGACATCACCAGTGAGCTGGCGGTCCCGCCCCACGTCCGGGCGCGGGGCTGTTTCCTGGCCAAGCAGCCCGGCGTACTGTCCGGCCTCTACGTGGCCCAGGAGTGCTTCCGCCAGGTGGACCCCACGGTGGAGTTCCACGCCCTGACGTCGGAAGGCAGCGTCTTCAGCGCTGGGGACCAGCTCGCGGAAGTCGCCGGCCCGGCCCGCTCGCTGCTGACCGCCGAGCGCGTGGCCCTCAACTTCCTGCAGCGCCTGTGCGGCGTGGCCACGCTCACACGCGAGTTCGCCAACCGGGTCGCCGGCACCAAGGCCCGCATCGTGGACACCCGCAAGACGACGCCGGGACTGCGGCTGCTGGAGAAGCGGGCCGTGCGCGCCGGGGGCGGGCACAACCACCGCTTTGCGCTCTATGACGGCGTGCTGCTCAAGGACAACCACATTGCCGTGGCCGGCGGGGTCGCCCCGGCAGTAGCGGCGGCGCGGGCGGGGGCGCCCCATACGCTGAAGATCGAGGTGGAAGTCACCTCGCTGCCGCAGCTTGAGGAAGCCCTGGCCGCCGGCGCGGACGTGGCCCTGCTCGACAACATGACGCCGGCGATGATGGCCCAGGCCGTGGCCCTCGCGGGCGGCCGCCTCCTGCTGGAGGCGTCGGGTGGCATCAACCTCGACAACGTGGCCGCGGTGGCCGAGACCGGTGTAGACCTCATCTCCGTCGGGGCGCTGACGCACTCGGCCCGCGCCATTGATATCAGCCTGGAGCTGGAGCCCGAGGCGTAGGACCGCCCTCGGTCGCCCAGTTGACGCGGGCCCGGCCGCACGGGGTTCGCGACCTGCAAGTGGGGCAAGCCATGTTCCTGATCCCCTGTCTGCTCCTCGCCGCCGCTGTGGCCTGGGCCGCGCCCTCGCCGCCGCCCACCAACCTGGCCCTGAACTGCCCGTATGTCACCAACGTGCAGACCTTGCCCGGCTGGAACGGCCTGGTGGACGGGGCCAAGGACTCCGACTCCGCTCCCGGCTGCTTCGCGACCGCCAACGTCACGGGGTACCCCAAGTACACCGTCATTGACCTGCAGGGCGACTGCACCATCAGTAAGGTGGTCGTCTACAACAGCGCCAACGGCAACACGCGCACGGTCTCTCTGGCCTGCTCGGCCGACGGCCGCACCTACAAGAAGCTGCGCGATCCGGACTTCATCTTCGCGCGCAACAACGCCATGGCGCTGACGGTCAGCTTCCAGCCCCGCCCCGCGCGCTACGTCCGCGTCACCTTCGTGGACACCTGGCAGGGCGGCCTGGGCGGCAACAACTGTCTGTTCCTGCGCGAGGTGGAGGTCTACGGCACGCGCGCGGGCGCGACGCCGAAGCCGGACCCCTTCGCCCTCGCCGCCCACCAGGCGCCCCTGGTCGCAACCCGGGCGGAGGCGATCTTCAAGCGCTACTGTCTGGACGTCCCGGGTGACCTGCGCGTGACCGTCGTGGGCGACAGCTTCACTGCCGGCGCGGACCAGGATACGCACTGGGCCCGCATCGCAGCCGCCGAACTCGCCAAGCTCTTCCCGGAGAGGCGCGTCGTGCTCACCGGCGTGGGCGGCGATGAAAGCGCCCTGGCCTATGGCCTCGACTGGGCCACCGACCACCGGGGCATCCTGGCGCCCGATCTCATCATCGTGGCCTATGGCACGAACGCTGCGCTGGCCGGGGCCAGTCTCGATGAGTTCCGCAGCAAGTACCAGGCTCTGATTAGTGAGCTGTTGGAGAACACCGGCGCCCTGGTGGTGCCACTCACGCCGCTGCCGTTCCTGCCCCCGGAGACACGGAACTCCGGTGGCTACGGGGCCATCGTGGAGCAGATCGCACTGGCGGGCGGACTTCCCCTCTTGCGCACATCCGCCGTACTGGGTAAGATCCCGGGAGAGAAGTCCCTGCTCTATCTGGACAACACCCACCTGAGCCCGGCGGGGCATCGGGCCGTCGGTGAAGCTCTGTCAGACCTGCTACGCTAGCCCGCGCGGCCGCACCCCTCTGGCCGCACGGGACGCTGGTACTCGCATCAATCGCAGAAACGAGATGAGGCCTGATGCGCACCATCGGTGGCATCCTGCTGGGAATCCTCCTGTTCTTCCCTGGCGTGGAATTCCTGCGGTGGCTCATGGTCAAGGTCCTCGGCGCCTACGACGCCATGACTCTGACCGACGGCTGCCTGCTGATGATCATGATTCTGCTGTGCGTCCACCTGGTGAACTCCCGCGGGCGGACGGCGGAGCGCGCTCGGCGGTCGGGTCGTGAGGCCGACCGCTTCGAGGAGCCGCAACTGCAGTACCTCCCTGGTCACGAGCGCCCACGCACGACCCGCCGCGGCACGACACGCAGCCGGCGCACGACCACTCGCCGGAGCGGGGACGACCGGCGCTAGGGCAGGACCGACCGAAGCCAAACGGCAGGCCCACGCCGGGCCTGCCGCTTTCGTCTGGGTGAACCTGTCCGGGAAGGCATGCGGCTCTGGAGAGCCGCGCTCCAACGGCCGCGTCCGAACCCCGAGTCCTGAGTCCCGAACCCCCGACCCGCGCCTTACCTCAACCACCTATCGAGCCAGGCGAATGCCTTGTCCTGCATCTCGGCATTGAACTCGTGCGGGCCGTCGTAGGTCACAGGCTCGAACCGCCCCTTGGCGCCGGCCTTGGCGTAGACGGCCGCGATCTTGTCGTACGCTGCCTGCACACCCTCGTTGGTGAACAGCCCGTCCTGCGTGCCCTGGATGCACATCAGCGGCTGCGGCGCGTGCATGGACACGACATCGGGCAGGTCCATGAGCTGCTGCAGTCCGGGCACCACCGCCCAGAAGCCGATGGAGGTGAGCTTCTGCTGCAGCATCGCCGGGTAGCTGCACATCCACCCCACGACGACCGCCGCCTTGATGCGCGGGTCCAGCCCGCACAGATGCGCCGAGCGGAAGCCCCCGACCGACAGCCCGCAGCAGCCGATGCGGTCGGGGTCCACATCCGGCCGTGAGGCCAGGTAGTCCACGCTGCGCATGTCGTCGGTGAACATGATCCCCGCCCACGTGGTGCCACTCTCGAAGACGCCGATGGCGGTCCGGGGCAGCAACTCCCCGGCGCGCCGGTTGAAGGCAGCGACCTGTTCGGGTGTCATCTGCTCGCGGTCCTGGTACTCCGGCGGGTCGCCCGGCAGGATCATCCGCCGCTCGCCCCAGTACATCATGTCAATGGCCATGACCACATAGCCGCGCTTGACCAACTCATTGCCCACGCTACGCCCGCTGTAGCCCATCTCCTTGAACGCGGTCAGCGCGGGATGCGCGTTGGGGAGGCCGATGACCTTCTCCTTGCCCCAGACAAAGAACGCGCCGTGATCGTGTAGGAGCAGGACCGCGGGGTGCTGCTTCTGCCCGTCCTTCGGAATGAGCACATACGCGGGCACGCGGATGTCGGGGGTGGTGTTGAAGGTGATCTTCTCGCGCACATAGCCGCCGCAATCCACGCGCTCGAGGACCTCCGGCCTGGGGGCACACTTGGGCGGGTTGTAGTGCAGCAGCTCCCGCACCTTCTTCCGCGCCTGGCGCTGCCATTGCTCCACATCGGTGAAGCGCGGGCTCAGGAAGGACAGCGGGAACTGCGCGGGGACCTGCGACTGGATGAAGGGGTACAGGGTCCCGGCCTGGGCATCGGGGACGGGCGGCGTCTGGGCCATGGCCATCGCTCCTGACAGTATCGCGACGAGGCAGATCAGCGTGCGCATCACTGGATCTCCCATGTGTACTTGCGTCCGTTGGTGCTCGGGTCCGAGCCATCACTGGCGGCGAACCACAGCGTCGTCCCCCAGTGCGCGAACAGCCCCTTGCCCTCCTCGCGGATGCGCACGTGCGCCGTGTGCGCCGGGCCCAGGGGCTTGCCATCCTCGAACATCAGCAGCGTGGAGGGTGGTACGTCCTTGACGCCGTCGCCGGGGTAGAGCGGGCCGAGGTCATACTGATACAGGTGGCCGATCTCGTGCCGAATCTGCGACGGCGAGATCACCCCCTGCAGCGCCATCAGCCAGCGGGCGCCGTCCCGCTCCATGGCTCGCCAGCCGGGCACATCGTCCTGCGGCATCGGCGTCTTGGTCGCCACCAGCGCCAGGTAGTCCAGGTTCAGGCCTAGCCCGTTCTGGTTCGCCAGCCGCAGCGTGTGCTCGCCGGCCGTGAGCGCCAGCGCCACTGGCTTGCCCTTGGCCTGCAGGCACGTTACGCCCCAGTTGTCCATGAGGTCCGAGCCATAGCCCCCGGTGGTCGGGAAGGCGAAGTCGCCACGCTGCTCCCCGTCCACGCTCAGCGCCCGCGCCGAGTCCACCGGCACGGCGTAGCGAGCCAAGAGGAAGTACTGGTCCGCCACCGGCACGTTAACTTCCCACTCCAGCCAGTGCCCCTGCGTGTCCGCATGCGACAGCGACAGCCCGGACGCGTTGAGCTTGTCGTTGCGTACGTGCATCTTGCCGCCCCCCTCGGCCGCGAACTGCTCGGCCTCCACCCGCAGGATGAGGCCCCACTGCCTGAGCCCGAAGTCATACGGCGCCGGAGGCAGTTGCAGCGTCCGTCGGCTGGAGCTGACGTGGCCCTGGCTGTCCTTCACGGTCAGCGTCACCGGCAGGGGCCCGCCGTGCAGCATCGTCTGCTTGACGGTCGCGCCGGTCGCCGGCTTGTCGCCGATCCGCCAGGAGTAGGACGCGATCTTGCCCTCGGCCGCGCGCGACGTGGTCCCGTCCAGCACGACCTCGGAGCCGGTCGACGTCGCCGTAACCGTCGCGTCGAACTGCGCCAGCACCTGGTTCAGCAGGTTGATCCGCGCGTAGCTGATGCCGGCCACGCCGCTGGCCACGCCGAGCAGATCCAGTGTGGCCGACGGCGCCGACCCGCCCCGCTCGGTGGCGGTGAAGAACGAGGTCATGGGGTACTGCAGCGCCACCCGCACCGGGTCACTGTGCGTCCCGTCGGGGTAGATCTCCATCAGACGGTTCTCGGCAACAGCCTTGCCCTGGGCGTCCGCGCCGCTGGTGTAGTAGAAGACGAACAGGCGGCCATCGGGCGTGGCCTGGAAGCGCCCCCAACCGGGGATCAGCTTGCTCTCCTGCTTCTCTCCGCCGAACGCCAGCCGCGTCTTGTGCACCACCTTGCCCTGGTCAATGATCCCGTACATCAGGGCATACGTCTGCGGCTCGTCCGGGAAGAACTTGTCGCGCACGCGCGTATCCCAGACGCTCTGTTCCAGCCACAGGATGTGCGCTCGCCCCTGACCATCCAGCCACAGGTCCAGATTGCTGATGTGCCCGCAGGTCTTGTCGCAGTCGGCGACCTTCACCCATTCCGCGAAGGGCTGCCGGGTGATGTCCGGGGTCCAGCAGTAGTACAGGCGCCGGAAGTCGTAGTCCCACGCCTTCCCCTCGTGCAGCACGAGCTTGAACTCGCGCCACTCGCGGACCCACTCGATGATGTCGCTCACGCCCATGAGGTGGGCGGCGCGGTTGCGGAGGGCCATGTTCTGGTAGCAGACGCGGATCGCCTCGGGCTTCTCAAACTCCGCGCCCCACGGCATCTTGATGGTGCCGCACCTGCTCCACTTGCCCGCGCGGTCCAGGAACGCCCAGTGGCTCTGGTCATAGCCGGTGTTCTGCAAGTACAGCGCCTCGTGGCTCTTGCCGTCCACGGTGAAGCCGCGGTAGGAGTGCTCGCAAAATGGTGGGGTGCCTTCCCACTGCGGCAGCGACACCTGCGGCGGGGCTGTCAGCTTCCTGGTATCGAAGATGAGCAACTGCGGCTGGGCCGACCCGTTGTAGGCGTCCGGCTCCGTGAGCGTGGGATCGCTGGTGAGCAGCAGCCGGCCATCGTCGAACAGCCCCAGCGGGCAGGGCTCGCGCTGGCGGCCGGTGGCGTCTTTCTGCATGAGCTGCCAGCCCCTGGCCCCGCGCTGGAAGACCATCCAGCGCACGTTGTTGAGCGGCTTTTGGTCCGGGATGGTCTCGATGCCGCTGGCGAACAGGTCCTGCCCCCGGCGGGCGATACACGTCGAGCCATAGCACCACATCGGCCCGGCGCCGTTGTTGGCCGGCGGCGTGGTGTAGACTTGTTCCTCGGCCTCGACCGTGGGCAGCAGCGGGGCGGCGGCGTGGGCGTCCATGGCCCAGATCACTCCCGTCAGGCAGAGTGCGGCAGCAAGGACCTTCATGGCATCCTCCGAGCAAAACGAAACGGCGACTCCACCTTTCGATGAAGCCGCCGCTCCTCCCTCCCCTAACGCGCTGAGCGCGTTGCGGGCAAACTGCGTCGCCTCACTGGTGCGTTGCGAGCGACACGACGCCGACGATAGCCGCTACGACGACCAGGACGCCTACGAATGCGGTGGCCTTGACCATCGTACGGGCTTCTGCCGCATCCCGAAAAACCAGCCCGGGGATCGACTCCGGGCTGCGCCATCCTCGAATGAACCCGTAGATGCAGGCTGGGAGGACAAAGTACAGTACAAAGCGATAGCCCGCGGGCACGCGGTCGCCAGTGATGATGATCGGCACCGCCACCGCGCCAACGAATATCACGACGCACAGGGCCATGTACAATGCCCTGAGCCCCTTCTGGACCTGCGCCACGTACTTCACGTCCGCCGCGGCTTGCTTTGGCGACACCGCCCCTCGCCCGCCTCGCCGCGGGGCGGCGATTGCCGTCAATTCCGACGGGGCTGCCGAGGTCGTCGCCGGCGCAGTCGCCGTGGCCGCCGCCAGCTTCTCTCCGCAGTCCAGGCACTGCTTGTCGGTCTCGTAGTTCTCCGCACCACACTTCGGACACGTGACACGCTTCATGGGAAGTCTGCCTCCGACGTTCTGTGCAAGACACGGGAAGCAATGCGCGCCATTCCACGTTGCGGGCGTGGTCCGCCTTAGCTCATGTCAATCTGCACGTCGCTGGCCACCGGGCTCCACATCGTGTAGTCGGTCTTGGCCGTCTGCAGGATGGAGCCGGGGACGTACTTGTTCGGGTACACGTGCGCCGCCAGGCGGGCGATGAACCGCTGCCAGCTCATGGTCGTCCCGGGGCCACACATCCCGTCCAGCCAGAAGCTGCGGTGCTTGGCGCCCAGGATGTCGGCCGGGGCGATCGAGGCGGCCTTGGGCGGAACCCAAGACCAGTCGCCGCCGAAGCTGTGCAGGGCGTTCTGCATGATCGTCATCGGGTTCAGCTCGACGATCTGCGCCTTGGCCTGTTTGTACTCCTCAAGGTCGGCGTAGTTGTCGCCCAGGTGCGCCTCGAAGAAGGCGATGTGGCCGCACCAGCCGATGCCGCCGTAGCAGCAGTCGGCCCCGCCGGTCGCGGCGATCATGTCTGAGTAGCTGTTGATGTTGCCGGTGTTGGGGAAGTGGATGTTCTCGGCCTTGGGCCGCAGCTCCTCGCGGATCTGCCCGAAAAAGCTCCCCATCATCGAGGTCGCAAAGGAGCCTTGCCAGTCCGGTGGCGCGGTCTGGCCGTTCTCGTCGGCGTACTCATCCATGTTGAAGGTGATAAGGTGCTTGCAGTCAATGCTCAGCCGGTTGATGATGCTGGCCGCGATGGCGTACTGCGGCACGGGTCCCACCGGCAGGATCAGCACGCACTGGCGCCCTTCCTCCGCGGCCGACACGATGCGACCGACGATGTCGAGGGCGAATTCGGCATAGAACACGGCGATGCTGTCAATCAGCCGGATTTTGAAGTCGGGGTTGCTGTGCTTGCAGATGTCTTCTTTCTTGATGGCTCGTACGCGCGCACACTCTTCCTTGTCGCGGAACGAGATGAACTTGCTGAGTTCGGGTTGGAACGCCATGTCTCTTGCCTCCCTGCGGATTGCCAAGTGCTGCCAGTGCATTCGCCGCCCCTCCATCAGAACCCTTCCTGCCGCCAGCCTCGATCATCCCTGTCGGGCGGCCGAGGAGCGACGCCCGAGCAATACTGCGACGGTTGTGCGGGAGACGAAGGTGGTGTCTGCCCGGATGGCGCATTGCTTGGCTTTGCCGCCTACATCACATGCCGTGCCGTTGAGGGAGGGTTTGGGTTGACCGTTGTATTGAGGAGCCTCGCCGTACTGCTGCTGGGCGCCGTGTGCGCCATGCCCGTCAGGGCGGAGACCATCCGCCTCGCCGATGGGACACCGATCACTATTCGTCTGCTGCAAGAGCTGAAGTCGGGGCGGAACAAGCAGGGAGAGGCGGTGCGCTTGCGGGCCGCCGAGCGCATCAGCGCTCAGGGCCAGGTTCTCGTCGAGGCCGGGGCGCAGGCAAGCGGCATGGTGACGCAGTCCAAGGGCGCGAAGATGCTCGGCAAGGCCGGGAAGATTGACTTCGATGCCCGCTGGGTGGAGGCCGTGGACGGTTCGCGCATCGCCCTGCGCTCGGTCATCAACAAGAAGGGCAAGAGCTCTGAGGCCTGGGTTATCGGGGCCACGATCCTCTTCGCCTGGCCGGCCATGTTCTTCCGCGGCTCCAACATCACCGTCCCTGAGGGCTTCGAGTTCGCCGCCTACGTGGACGGCAACTTCGAGGTCAAAGCCCCGCCCCCCGGCACCGCACAGCACCCGCAGGCCGAGGGCGCGGGCCAGGCGGCTGCCCTGCCGGCCAACCTGCAGTCCCTGAATGTCTCCGACGTGACTGCCCTCAAGCTCGACGACAAGAAGAGCCTCGTCGCGTTCTACGCGGAGAACCCGAACGCTGACGTCGGGCTACAGAATGCCCTGGTGACGCTTTCGGCCGTGGACGACAACGGCAATCTGGTTGGCACCAATGCCAGCCTCAAGATGTACGAGCCCGAGAAGACCATCTACTGGCTCGGGCCGCGGCAGAGACAGCTCTTCGTGAAGCAGATCAGCGTAAGCAGCGGCTATGCGCGCGTCGTGGTGCACGTGAGTGAGTCGTGGGTGCCATGGCGCGAGGAGCCACCGAAGGTGACTGTCATCTCGACGGGCCTCAAGGGGGACAAGATCATCGGCGAGGTCCGCAACGAGTCGGCCACGACCACGAGCATCGAGGTCGCCGCAGTCGCGAAGGAGAGCGGCAAGATCGCCGCCGCGGCCTGCGGCACTGTCGAGAAGGTGCCGGCGGGCCAGAGCAAGACCTTCAGCCTGTCGGTCGCCGGGGTGGTCCCCGCGGGCGCCATGTTGGAGGCCACGGCCCTCGCAGCGAAGTAGGCTAACCGCCGACAGACACAGGGGCAGTCCCTCGCGGGGCTGCCCCTGTTGCGTTCTCTGCTGCGCCCCGGGTGCAATGGGGCACGGTCGGGCACGAGATCAACCGGGCGAACTCGGGCTCAAACGCCCGACCTCGTGCCCCCTGCTGAGTCTGCGCAATCGGGGGCAGCTTCCGCCTCGTGCCTGCCGATTTGCTTCTCGGGCGCGACCTACTCCCGGTACAGGCGCACCTCATAGACCCGGGCCGCCGCCACGCCGTTGGTGGCCGTGACAGTCAGGCGCAGCTTCGTCAGGGCCAACTCGGCGAAGTGATGCACCCGGTGCCGCTGGTAGTTCCCGGCCACCTTCGCCAGCGACTGCCACTCGCGGCCGTCGCAGCCGGTCACCTCGTAGTCCCGCACGCACTGCGGCACCAGCGCCACATCGTGGAAGGCGTTGTTGACATCCGTATCAAACGTCAGACTGACGGTGTTGGCTGACACGGGCCGGTCGAACTGCAGCTCCGCCCACTGCGGGAGGGCCTGGGCGGGGTCGGAGGCCCACAGGCCCGGGTCGCCCGCGGTGGGGCGCGTGAGGCCATCAGTCAGGTGCGCGACGGCGAAGTCGCCCGGCACCCGCAGCGGTGGCGTCGCGCATACGGCGTAGTACTGCCCGGGAACGGGTGTCCACTTCCCCGCGGCGGCATCACCATACGCCCGCAGAGACCCGCCGGGCCCCGCCTTCATCAGCCGCCAAGACAGGTCCTCCGTCTGTGGCAGCCAGCACAGCAGGAACGGAGCTTCGTTCGCCGGCGGAATGTCAAAGCGCACCCAGTGCTCGCCGGGTGGCACCTCAGCGGCGCTCGTGACGGCCTGCGGAGCGGCGCCTGGGAGGGCATCGGCCCGCGCCATCGTCGCCACGTGCAGGGACAGGCGGAAGGGTGTGGGGCGAGTGGACTTCAGGAGCAGTTCGAGGGCACGGGGGCGCTCCCCGGCCGGGAGCACCATGGCCCGGTCACAGGTCATGGCGTGCGTATCGCCCGGGCGCACGTCCTCGCGGCCGAACAGCTCGCAGTCTGCCCGGCTGGAACACGCCAGGCGCGAGGCCTGCGGCGCCATGTTGTCGGGGTCGGGTACAGCGAGGCCAGGGATGTGCTGGTCCTGGCGGATCAGCAGGCGCTGGAGTTCGGCCAGATGCTCCTGGCCTACGGCGCGCGGTGTGGTCTGGTGGCGCAGCGCCAGGGCCGCCGCCGTTCCCGCCGCCTGTCCCAGCGCGGCCAGCGTCCCCTGGACGCGGACCGACCCCAGGGCGATGTGGGTTACGCTCACATCGCGGCCCGCCATGAGCAGGTTGTCCACGTTCGCTGAGTACAGACAGCGGAAGGGGATCGTGTAGATCGGCACGTGGGCGTTGGTATCGAAGGCGCCCTCCTCCGGCGCCGAGTAGATGCCCTGGGGGTGGTGCACATCCAGCGGCCAGCCGCCGTAGGAGATGGCGTCGGGGAAGACCTTCCCGGCCTGGCAGTCGTTCTGGGTGAGAAGGTAGTCGCCGATCAGGCGCCGTGTCTCACGCTTGGCGTCGTAGATGGGCACGGACACCAGCTCGTACTGGGCGGCCTCCGCCTTTCTCTCCCAGCGGTTCTTGATGTAATCCCAGTAGCCGTAGGTGATGCGGACCAGTTCATCGCGCGCCTGCTCGGGGTTCCACAGGTCGTCCACGTCCCCGCGGTGCTCCATCCACCAGTTGCCGCCGGCCAGGTGCTGGATCTGCCGGCCGTAGCCGGCCATGCTGTCGAAGCGCGGCGCCCAGGGCGGCGGCGTGTAGGGGCTGGGCTTGCCGGTGTCCGCAGCCCGATATGACAGCGAGGTCCCCCCCATGATGCAACCGCTCATGGTGATCGTGTCGGCCGCCGCCGGGGCCAGGCTCTCACCGAACTCGCTGCGGGCCTCACGCCCGAGGCGGAACTTCGCCCCCGCGTAGTACCCCAGCCAGCCATCGCCGGTGCAGTCTATGAACATGCGTCCGGCGTACTCGCTGGTCTCCCCGGTCAGAGCATCCACCGCGCGCACCGCGGCGATGCGCCCCGGGCTGGCGAGACGCGCCGCGACGACTCGCTGGTTGAGGCAGACGGTCAGGTTGGGTTCGGCTCCCGCCAGTTCGGCGAAGGCCCGGCTCATCTGCGGGTAGCCGAAGCGGGCCTTCAGACGGCCGGCCTCCTCGATGATGCCGCCCTCGCGGGCATTCGCGTGACAACTCGCGGCGCCGTTGATGGGCACGCCGGCCTCGGTGCTGGCGTTTCCACCCAGGACGGGGCGGTCCTGGATGAGCGCTGTCTTGGCGCCGTTACGCGCCGAGGCGATGGCGGTGCAGCACCCGGCCGCACCGGCGCCGACGACGATGACGTCCCACTCCCCGCGTAGCCGCGGCGCCAGCGACAGCCCCGTGAGCCGCCCCCGCTCGAGGGTGGTGTCATCGAGCTTCTCGGGCGGACGATAGGCAAGGTCGCGCGTCAGGAGGATGGCGTCGCAGCGGCCATAGTACCCGGTCAAGTCGTGCAGCGCGATCGTGTTGGCGCCGGCCTTCAGTTCGACCTCACCGCCGTCTTCCCACAGCCACGCTCCGCTGGGCGCCCGGCCGAAGGTGTTTGTCGCGGCAGTCCCGTTGACCAGGACCGTGAACTGGCCAGGGGAGTACTCCTGCAGCCAGTTGCGGCAGCGCACCCAGAGGCGGTAGCGGCCCCCCTTGTCCAGCGTGAAGCCCGTGGTCGCGTCGGCTACAGGCCTGCCGATGCCGTTGGCGAGCAGGTATGCGGAGCCCATGAAGGCGACGAACTGCGTGTCGAGCGTCCAGCCGCCGTAGTCTGCGAAGTCCTCCGCATCCACCCACAGGAAGCCGTCCACCACCATCTTGATCTCCCGTGGCGGCTTGCGGAATGGCGCGGGCCGTTGACCGATGGTGATGGGCTGCATGGGTGTGTCCCTCTCGCGGGCGAGCGCAGCCAGGCCGGTCTCGTAGCGGCCCTGCACCTCTGCTGCCGGCAGGGCGTGGCTGAGGATGCGGACCTCATCCACGTCGCCCCGGAAGAAGTAGTTCCCCGGTCCCGAACCAACGTAGCACTGCAGCGGCGTCGCCTCGATCTGCACCGGCCCCGTCAGACTGGCGCGGGCGTCCTCGCTGCCGTTGACATACAGGCGCAACTCACCGTTGGCGCACGTACCGACGAGGTGGAGCCACTGACCAACCGGCCAGTCGGTGCGGGTGGAGGTGCAGAACTGCGGCCGCCCCGCCTGCCACACAATGAACCCCAGACGGTTGCCGGCGAAGCGCAGGGCATAGTGCCCCTCTTTGCGGATGACGGCGGGGTAACTCGGGAAGACACGATCCTGCAGGCGCACCCAGGCCTCGAGAGTGAGGCCGGGGCCGACAGCAACAGGGGCGCCGCCCAGGCAGACGGCCTGGCCCTCGCGTCCGTCGAAGGACAGCGCCTGCCCGGCCACGCCCTTGACGACGGTGGCGTAGCGCACCGTCAGGTCGTTGCCGAGGCCGGAGCGGTCAGGGATGATGTCCCCGCGGACCTGGTCAGAGTCCCAGGCGGCGACGAGGTCCGCCGCCGCCTGGGGTTGCGGCACACACAGCAGTGCCAGGGGTAGAAGCCAGCAGGCGTGAGGCATCCTCGTTGGCATCGCGGTGGCCCCGGCGTCCCAAGTGCTGCTACTTGATCTTCCCCCACGGGTCCTTCGGCAGGATCACACAGCCCGCGCCCAGCGTCTGCTTCGGCTCGCCGCTGAACTTCAGCTCGATCACCGTGCACAGCGGGTCCGGGGCATCTGCCGGTACGCCCTTGAGCAGCACCCGATCCTTGTCCTGCACGACCTTCAGCTTCTTGCCACCCATGACCTTGGCGGACTCGATCTTGCAGTGCAACCCGCCGATGGAGAAGTCACACCCCGGCCAGCGGTTCACGTGGTAGTACAGCGTATCGCCCTTCCGGGTGAAGGCGCCCAGGAAGGTCCACTCCTGCTGCATCGGGTCGGTGGCCGGGTAGATGCTCTCCCCGTACTTGTCCAGCCACTCGCCGACCTGCTTGAGGATCTTCGGCTGCGGGTTGGGGATGACGCCCTCGGGCGAGGGGCCGCAGTTGAGCAGCAGATTGCCGCCGCCGGCCGCGACTTGCCGCAGCATCCCCAGCACCTGCCGCGCGGTGCGGTACTCCGGCTCGATGGGCCCGTAGCCCCACGAGCCGTTGAAGGTCATGCAGGCCTCCCACGCCCCTTCCTGGGCCACGATGTGCTCCTCGGGGGTGCCGAAGTCGCCGGGAATCTGGTTGCGGTTGTTGATGATGATGTCCGGCTGCAGCTCGTACACCATCGCGTTCATCTTCTCGGACTCCCAGCCCGCGGCGTCCAGTGGCCAGGAGACGTCGTACCACATGATGTCAATCTTGCCGTAGTTGGTGCACAGCTCCCGGATCTGCCCGTGGATGTAGTCTATGAAGCGCCGCCGCGACTTCTCGTTGAGCTTGCACTTGGCACCATCGGGATGGTGCCAGTCCATCAGCGAGTAGTAGAACCCGACCTTGAGCCCCTCGGCGTGGCAGGCCTCGACATACTCGGCCACGAGGTCGCGCTTGGGGCCGCGCTGCTTGGCGTTGTAGTCGGTCAGCGCGCTGTCGAACAGGCAGAAGCCCTCATGGTGCTTGGTGGTCATTACCATGTAGCGCTGTCCGGCGGCCTTGGCGAGCTTGGCCCACTTGCGTGCCGGCCACGGCCCCGGCTTGAAGCTGTCGGCCAGCTTCTCATACTCCGCCAGCGGAATGCGCTCGCGGTTCATGACCCATTCGTGGCGTCCGAGCTGCGAGTACAGTCCCCAGTGGATGAACATCCCGAACCGCGCCTGACGGAACCACGCCAGACGACGCTCGCGATCCTGCTCGACAGTGAGTGGCTTCTTGGCTGGCATTCTGACCATCCTCTTCGGTCATGTTCGGCGCTTGGGTCGGGGGTTCAAACCCCCGCCTATGGGGAGCGCCCGGAGACCGCAAGCGGTCTCAGCGGGGCGTGAAGGACACGTCGTACGGTCGCACTGGGTGTGACCGTATCAGTTGCAGTCACCGCACAGGCCGCCGCGGCACCGAACTCGGGAGCCATTGCTCATGTGCGAAGCATAGACCCGCGGCGAGTGCTGGAGATCCTGATCCTCAGGATGCCCCCACCGTGGCAGGTACATGATCATCTCCTCCAGGTTCTGAAGAGCGTCGTTGGAAGCCGCGTACGGCTCCAGATCCCCGCCTCGGACAGTCAGACACGCCGCGACTCTGCCCTGCGGCCAATAGACAGCCACGATGTGGTCGGTCTCGATCGTGACTTTGTCTAGGAACACTGCCGCCTGCCGCTGCCACTTCGCCACCTCACGCCGCGTCTCGCGCCTCGTGATGATGAACACGGTGACCGGCTCGCCGCGCGGTTCAGCGGTCTCTCGGCTCAGGCACTCGCGCCAAGCGTCGCACGTCTGGTCGCCTTCCCAGGTCTCACATATCTCCTGCTTGTCCGAGTCGTAGATAAGGGCGTCCCCCCAAAGCCACATCGGAGCCTTCCCGCTGCCCCATGGGTTCTTCACAGGGTACTTCTCCAGCTTGCCGGGCCTGTAGTGTGCGGCGAGAGCGAGGCGCTGTTCGCTCGGCAGCCGCTTGGCTCCCCTCATGCTCGTGAGGGCCGCGTTGACGATGGGCCACTCCACAGCCTGCTTGTGGGCATCCGGGGCCGCGGGGGGCGTGTAGGTGACGCGAGGTGCGGTCTGCTGGACGCCGTGCCGTCGCTGCTCCGACACCACGAACCAGTTGGCAGCGAACACGAGGCCGATGAAGGCGGCGATGGCCACGCCGCATGTCTTGAGGTCTTGCACCTGACGGCCTCCTTGCGGGCTCTACACTCTCCCCCCACTCACAATCTCCTCCACGAAGTCCAGCAGCTTCCCAAAGGACGGATGCTTCGGCGGGTCGTTGTTCCATTCCCGCGCAAAGCGCGCGTGCGTGTTCCATTCGTCCTGATAGCGGGCGATCTCCTGCTTGATCGCCTCGTGATCCACCTCGTCCAGGTCGAACCGCCGTGGGCAGAGCGTGTCCTCTTTGTGCTTGACGACATCGCCCTGGTCGGTGAAGGGATAGACGCGGCAGGTCCCGGGCCGCAGGTCGTAGATCCCACAGCGCCGGTGGCCGCCGATGTCCAGCAGGAAGGAGCAGCCTCGGTCCGCGCCGTCGGGCGGGAGCAGGGCCAGGGCGATAGGCTGCTTGCGGATGAAGAAGGCGAAGGGCTTCTCCCGGGGGTCCTCGTCCACGTAGCGCGCGAGGAAGTCATGCACGGGCAGGTCGAGGGCGCGATGGATGCGGGCCACATCCACGACGTTGAGCGTCACGGCCAGGTCGGTGCAACAGGCGCCGGGGCACATCTGGCAGGGGTTCGGGTGGGTCTTGGGCATGGGTCTCCGTGATCCGCAGTGACGTGTCGCGTGTCGCACGCTTCCCGAGCCGCGTGTCGCGTGGGCGCGCGTGTCCTCACGCGCGCAACCTCCGCGGCCAACGTCGCGCGCGTGAGGACACGCGCGCCCACGCGGACCGTGGCCTACACACCGATCTGCCGCCGCGCCTCCGCCACGACCGCCTCCACTGCCCGCTTCTCCTCGTCGGTCAACGGGCACTGGTTCTCGGCCTCGGCGGCAACGCGCCTGGCCTTGGCGCGGGCGTTGTCAATCATCGTCCGCGGGTCCTGCGCCCAGGCCATCGGTACGCGGCGATCCACCAACTCCGGCAGCCACAGCTCCTCGCGGAAGTGCCGGGCCGTGTGGTCCTGGTTCAGGAAGTACGCCCCTTTCGGGGCGATCTCGCAGATGACTTCTTCGGCCAGCTTCTCCGCCCCCACGGCGATCCCCTGCAGCAGGCGCTCGAAGTAGCCCATCAGCTCGAGGTCGAGCATGAGCTGGGTTACGCTGCCGATATCCGAGAAGGCCGTCACGCCGAGAGACCCCCAGCCGCGCACCCCGCCGCAGATGCCCCACATGCACGACAGCGCCTTCTCCATGACCGCCTGCGCATCGGGGCGCTTGCTGGCCGTGCCCGGTCCGCCAAAGCCGTGAAACTCCCCGCCGAACACATACGCCCCCATCTGGCGCGCCCCCAGGGCCAGCAGGTCCATGTCCGGTCCGCTCTGGGTGTGGATGCCCACCTTCATGTCGAAGGGGCAGGGGTGGGCGATCCAGCCGATGAGCCGGTCGTCGAGCGCCAGACTGATGACATTGCACGCCAGCACCTCGGCCGTGCACTGCACCAGCGCCCCGGCCAGTGTCACCGGTGTGGCCGTCCCGGCCACGGGCATCGTCATCATGTTGAACGGCTGCCCCAACAGCTCCCGCGCCTTCAGCCCCACCTCGACGTTCTCGCGGGTGATCATGAAGGGGGTGTTGACCCAGCACTTGGCGACGAACGCCGGGGCGCGCTTTGCCTGCTCCGGCGAGCCGCTGCTGATGGCCTGCAACTCCAGGAAGTACGGCAGCAGGTCGGCGTTGTACACCGACACCGTAGTGGCGCGCTTGCTATTGAGCAGATTCGTGGCGAAGGTATGCAGGTCGCAGATCTGCGGCGGCACATCCTGGGGGATGAACGTGGGGTGGGCCCGGCCCAGGCGCGGGAAGTGGTCGCAGATCCGCGACCACTGCGCCAGGTCGGCTGTGGTTGCCGGCCGTAGCGCCTCGGTCTCCAGGTCGCAGCAGACGAGCGCCTGCCCGGAGGCAGCATAGCTCAACTCGTTGGTCGTCACTTCCGCGGGCCGGCAGGGCCCCCGTTCCTGACGACTCTGCTCGATGCGGCCAAGCACGAGATCGCGCACGGGCTCGGGAAAGCTCACGCGCTCGCCGTCTATGGTGCAGCCGAGGTCGCGCAGGGGTTGGAGGAATTCCTCCGGCGCCTGCACCCGCAGCGGCACCCGGGCCCACACCCGCAGCGCTGCCTGCCAGATCTGCTCCATCTCCGGCTCGTTCAGGACCGACATCGTGTGAGTCAGCAAATGCATGGCTTCCTCCGGCCTTCTCAGGGCGAAGGCGGACGGGGACTCGGCCGCCGGCCGTGGGGCCCGCCGCACACTTG
>JAJFUB010000124.1 GCA_021372615.1 bacterium
CGCGGCTCCCGCCTGGCGGGAGCCGCGTCTGTGTCTCCCCCGGGTGTGCGCTCGGCAGGCAGGAGCGACTGTCGCTCGCCATGTATCGCCCACATACCATATTGACAGTACACTGACACAGAAGGACAAGAAATATCCCTCTTCGAGAAGGTTCATCTGTGATTGCCATCGAATAGGCCTGACCGAGAGGGGGTTCCCCTCACACGGGGGTCAGGTAGTGGGTTTGGAGAGCCATTTCGGAGAGGAGAGCGCAGATGTTCAAGACAAGGCCGGGACCGTGGCTGATGGCGGCCGGCGTCATGCTGCTTCTGGTGTCCACCCAGGCAGCGATGGCGCAGTGTGGTGGGACGGTGAACCTCAGGTCAGGGGTCGTGTACCAGGGACCCAACGTGGGCTCTGGCGAGATGAGGTACTGGGACGGGAACGGGAACCAGACCTACTCCCTGGGGCTGACCGGCAAGGTGGCCGACAAGCTGGACGGGTCGCTGACGTGGCTGGACAACGACACCGAGGGTGAGGACCCGATTGGCGGGGCCGTGCGCGCCACGGACCTGCAACTGCTCGCGCTGGACGCCGGGTGGCAGGTGCGAGACACCAACTGGAAGATCGCGCTGAACCCGGGCGTTGAGATGATCACCTCGGGCGCCGTAGCGACCAACACCGACACCGGCGAGAGCGCCGACTGGGGCGACATGGTCGGCACCTTCGGCGTGGTGTGTGAGCGTCAGTACGGCTCGTGGACGTGGATCATCAACCCGAAGCTGGCAGCGTGGAAGGACGACGTCGTCGCCACGAACAGCCAGACCGTGGAAGGCTTCGGCACCGTGGTCGGCATCGGCGTGGGCCTGCGCAAGCAGATGGGCGAGCGCCTGGTGCTCCTGGCCGACGTGACGCCGATCATCAGTGGCGACAACACGCTCGACGAGGACACCAACCTCGTGGACCGCGCCGTGGTATGGGGCGTCGGCGCGTCCTGCCTGCTCTTCCCCGAGTGCAACGGCTGGGTGACGGTCTTTGGCTCCAACGCCTTCGGCCCGACCCCCGCAACGTCACTGCTGGCTACCCCCAACAACTCCGTGTGCTTCGGCCTGCGGGCGACATCCACATTCTGAGAGGAACAGGAGGCGACAACAGATGAGAAGAGAACTCGCACTGTTCGGCGCTGCTCTACTGGCGCTGACCGTTGTACTGGCGGGATGCTCCGGCGGATCCTCGCCGGCCCTGCCCTCTCCGGATGGCGGTGCTGACCAGGCCCGGAGCACCGTCACGACCGACTCCGGAGGCGACCTGCTGCCCGATGGCCTGGGCGTGTCGAACTTCGCAGTGACCATCAATGGGACTGGTACGACGGTGCTGGACGCCATCCCCGCGAGCGACGCTGGCATCTCGATCTGTTTCGTGGTGGACAGCACGGGCTCGATGGGTGGCGAGATTGACGGCGTCGTTGACAGCATCGCAGCCTTCGCCGCGAGCTTCGCCGGTGTGAGCGTCACCTGGTCGGGCATCGAGTTTGGCGACGCGACACCTTCCGATGGCCCCAACACGTGGGACTTCTTTGGGGACCTCGGGGAGCGCACGCTGGTGCAGGTCGCATCCGGCATCACGGCCCTGCAAGAGTGGCTGGCGCCCATCTCGGCCAATGGCGGCGGGGATGCCCCCGAGAACCCGCTCAAGGCGCTCATGGAGGCCCGCTCGACAATGCGCTGGCCGGCTGGCGCGGCGCGTCACTTCATTGTCCTCACCGATGTCGGCGCCCACCAGCGCAGCGATGGGCCGACCGACCCGGCCGACGAGGGACGCCCCGATGGCGCCCCCTTCTGCCCCTACGAAGGCTCCGAGGTGCTCGCGACGCTCAAGAGCTGGCCCGGAGTCGTCCACGCGGTGAGCCCGGACTACACCTCCTACTGGGCTGACGCTGAGGCGGCTCAGGCCGCTCCGGCCAACAGCCCGAGCGTCAAGCCCCAAGCCGTCGCCGGCTGGGCCGGCTGGGACATCCGCGAGCTGGCCGATGGCGGCCCGGCTGCCTACCGCACGCACAACGGCACTGGCGGCAAGTGGGCTGAGCTGCCCACCAGCGGCAGCGTGGACCTGACTACCCTGGGCATTGACGAGTACATCAAGCAGGCCTATACCGTCGTGTACCGGATCCCCGAGGGCACGACCTCGGGCCACGTGGTCATCACGGCCACCTACCTCGACGGCGGGGTCAGCAAGACCTCCACCTTCGACCTGGGCACCGTGTCCTTCGACTAGCGGAGGCGGTTTCCCCTGCGGTCGCGCCTCCCTCGCTCCGCCCCTCCCGGGGGCGGAGCGAGGCCGTTCTGGAGCGCCCCTGCCACCCCCCCACCGCGGTTTGACACGTGTGCATGGCTCGTCTATAGTAGTGACGAACGCGGAGAGATGGCCGAGTGGTCTATGGCGGTGGTCTTGAAAACCACTGAGCGAAAGCTCCGGGGGTTCGAATCCCTCTCTCTCCGCCAGGATATTGGGCCACCCGCTACGGGTGGCTTGCCGTTTTGGGCGTCCGTCCCACGGGTGCTCGGGGAGGAGAAAGGCCGGTCCATCGGGAATAGCGTTGGGCAGGTGGCCGGGGCGATGGCGCCATGCCCGGGTACAGGCGGAACCACGGCGGTGCGCCGACCGTCGGAGGGCTTGGATGCACAACGGACCGCACGGTCCGCGGCACGCGCCCGAGGTCTGGTGCCGGCACTGGGGCGGCGAAAAAGGGGAATTCGTTGAGGATACTGCAGGTACATAACCGCTATCGCTCCGGTCTGGGCGGGGAAGACACGACGGTGGATAGCGAACGGCAAATGCTGCGGGACTTCGGGCATGATGTCGAGCAGCTCGAGGTCTTCAACGGGGAGCCGCCGCGCTCACCTGTGCGGGCAGCGGCGGCGGGTCTGCAGGCCATCTGGTCGGCGGGCTCGTACCACCAGATGGCGGACACCGTGCGGCGGGTGCAGCCGGACATCGTGCATGTCCACAACACCTTCCACCGGCTGACACCCAGCATCTTCTGGGCGCTCAACGCTCTGCAGACGCCGTGTGTGGTGACCCTGCAGAATTACCGCACGACCTGTGCCGCCGCCCTGCTGTGCCGCGATGGCTCGCCGTGCGAAGCCTGCGTCGGCCGCTTCCCGTGGGCGGCGCTGCGGCACCGATGCCGGTACGCCGAGTCGCTGGGCGCCGGTCTGATGATTGCCAGCACACAGGTGGCGCACCAGTGGTTGGGGACATACCGTCGCCGGGTGCCTGGCTTCATTGTCCTGACCGAGTTCCAGAAGCAGCTCATGGTCCGGACGGGGATGCCGCTCGACCGCATCCATGTCAAACCGAACTTCGTTCATGCCCCGGCCACGCCGGTGGACACGGCCGCACCGCGGCACCGCCAGGTCGTGTATGTGGGGCAGATCGTGAGGGCCAAAGGGGTGGACCTGCTCCTGGAAGCCTGGCAGCGTCTGGCGCCCACGGGCTGGAAGCTGGTCCTGGTGGGCGACGGGCCAGACCTGCCGGGTTGGCAGCAAGCCTACCCGGACTCGGACGCACTGCTGTGGGCCGGGCGCCGCACGCGGGAAGAGACGATGGCCATCGTGTCCCAAAGCAGCTTGCTGGTGCTGCCTTCGCGCTGGTATGAGGGCATGCCGCTGGTGCTGCTGGAGGCCATGGCGGCGGGCACGCCGGTCCTGGTGCCCCAGCATGGCGCCTTCCTGTCCATGCTGCACGACGAGGCCGAGGGGCGGTTCTTTGCCCCCTGTGACGCGGCGTCGCTGGAGGCCACGCTCCGCGAGATGCTGGCCGCCGACGAGACGCAGTGGCGCCGCTGGCGGGAGGGCGCCTGGGCCGCCTGGCAGGAGCTGTACACGCCGGAGGCTAACCACCGGCAGCTCATGGACATCTACGATCGTGTCATCGCCCGGGTCCGCGGCTGAAGCGCTGGGCGGGACGACGGGGCGTCTGGGCCCCCGGTCCCGAGAGACACTCGGAGGATCAGTATTGCGCGCTTGTCTGCTGCGAGAGTATTTCCACCCTGACACCACCGGGCCCCAGGTCTGGTCGGAGATCACCCGCGCCCTGGCCGACGACTTCGGCGTGGAGTTCGACGTCATCACGAGCTGCAACTCGTACGGCGACTGCGCCGCGCGCTTCCCGGCCTACAGCGAGTGGGACGGCATCCGCATCCACCGTGTCCGCACCCCTCGCACCAAGCAGCCTACCACCCTCAAGCGCCTGCTGGCGGGGATCCGCTTCTCGTTTGCCGCTCTGGGGAAGCTCCTGTCCCGGCGGCGCCGCTATGACCTCCTGGTCGTCCTGTCCTGTCCGCCGGCCCTTCCCTTCGTGGCCGACCTGTACCACCGCCTGACCGGCACGCCGTACGTGTATCTGGTGCCCGACCTCTTCCCCGATCTGGGCGTCAACCTGGGCGAGCTGCCAGCCAGCAGCGCCCTGGTCCGACTGGCGCGGCGGCTGCAGCGCGGCTGGCTCAAGCATGCCTCCCGCGTCATCGTCCTGGGGCGCTGCATGAAGGACTACCTGGTCCACACTTATGGCCTGCCGCCCGAGCAGGTGGCGGTCATCACCAGCTTCGCCGACCCTCAGGTGATCAGCCCGCAGGAGAAACAGACGCAGTTCCGCCGCGAACATGGCCTCACGGGCTTCGTGGTACTGTACGCGGGCAACTTCGGTCCCTACCACCGCTTTGAGGACATCCTCGATGCGGCGGCGGCGCTGCGCGACAGCCATCCTGAGATCACCTTCGCGCTGGTGGGCGGCGGGGCGCGCTTCGACGAAGTGCGCGAGCATGTGGCGACGCGGAACCTGAGCAACGTCCGGGTCATTGCGGCTGTGCCGCGGGAGCAGTTGAGCGACCTACTGGCCTCCGCCGACCTGTCGCTGGTCACCCTGGAGCCGGGCGCCGAGGGCCTGGGCGTACCCAGCAAGTTCTATTCGATCCTCGCCTCCGGCCGACCGACGCTGGCCGTTCTGGCCGAGGGCTCGGAAGTCGCGCGGGTGTGCGGCGAGGCCCAGTGTGGGGTCCAGTGCGACCTCGGTGACGCGGGTCGCCTGGCCGACCTGATCGTGGAACTGGCGTCCGACCCTGAGCGGCTGGCCGCCATGGGGCACAACGCCGTCTCCGCCCTGCAGGACCGCTACACCCTGGAGCATGTGGCCCGGCGGTACCACGAGGTCTTCCGCCAGAGCATGGCCGGCCCGGCGACGCAGGAGGCGACCAGTTGTGACCCCACCTGAGGCGCGCCCGGCTACCCAGACCGACCTGAACCACATCGTGGCGATCCACCAGCAAGCCTTCGTCGGGTTCTTCCTGACCGAACTGGGGCCCCGCTTCCTGCGCCGGTACTACGATCTCGTGCTGCGGAGCCCGGCCGGGGTGCTGTGGGTCGTGGAGGCCGAGGACGGGAGCCCCGTGGGCTTCGTAGCCGGGTCCTCGGACCCGACGGCGTTCTATGCGGAGCTGCGGGACCGCAAGGTGCAGTTCGGGCTGGCGATGCTGCCGACGTTGCTGCGGCGCCCCTGGTCGGTGCCCAGGGTGCTGACCAACTTTCGCCGGACCGGCGACGAGGAGGAGCGGCCGCCAGCGGGGGTGGCTGAGCTGACCTCGATCGGGGTCTGCCCGACGGCCTCAGGGAAGGGTTACGGGCAGGCACTGGCGAAGGCCTTCGTCGCCGCGGCCCGCGAGCGTGGCTGTCAGGGGGTGTACCTGACGACAGACGCGCACGGCAATGACCGCGTGAATGACTTCTACCAGCGCCAGGGCTACCGCCTGACCGGCACCATCACGGCCCACGGAGGGCGTGTCCTCAACAAGTACCTCCTGGACCTGTGAAAGGGGAACACTGAAGTGAGCGAGACTTTCATCCCCTTCTCGCCGCCGCAGCTTGGCGACGAGGAGATTGCCGAGGTCGTGGATTCGCTGAAGTCCGGGTGGATCACCACGGGCCCCAAGACCCGCGCCTTCGAAGAGGAGTTCCGCGACGCCAACGGCGCCCCGGCGGCCCTGGCGCTCAGTTCCTGCACGGCAGCGCTGCACCTGGCCATAGACACCCTGGGGATCGGCCCGGGCGATGAGGTCATCACGACGCCGCTGACCTTCGTGGCGACGGTCAACGCCATCGAGCATGTCGGCGCCAGGCCGGTGCTGGCCGACGTGGAGCCCGATACGCTGAACCTGGACCCCGAGCGTGTGGCGGCCGCCATCACCCCGGCCACCCGCGCCCTGCTGCCGGTGCACTATGGCGGCCATCCGGTGGACCTGGACGCCTTCGCCGCCCTGGCCGAGCCGGCCGGCCTGCACGTCATCGAGGATGCCGCCCACGCGGTGTCCGCCCGCTACAAGGGGCGTCTCATCGGCTCGTCGGACAATCCCGCCGCCTTCAGCTTCTACGCCACCAAGAACATGACCACGGCCGAGGGCGGCATGCTGACCGGCCCGGCGGAGTTCATAGACCGCGCGCGCATCGCCAGCCTCCACGGGATGAGCCGCGATGCCTGGAAGCGCTACGGCAAGGGCGGTAGCTGGTACTACGAGGTCGTCATGCCGGGCTTCAAGTACAACATGACCGACCTGCAGGCGGCAATCGGGCGCGTGCAACTGCGGCGCCTGCCCGCGTTCCAGCAGCGGCGTGCCGAGGTCGTGGGGGCCTATGACCGGGCCTTCGCCGACTGCGAGGCCCTGCAGACGCCGGTATGCCGCCCCGAGGTGGAGCACGCTTGGCATTTGTATGCCCTGCGCCTGAACCTCGACGCCCTGTCAATCAGCCGGAACCAGTTCATTGACGAGCTGAGCGCCCGCCAGATCGGCACGTCCGTCCACTTCATCCCGATCCACATCCACCCCTACTATGTGGAGAAGTACGGCTTCGCGCCGGACGCCTTCCCGGTGGCGTTCAGCAACTACGAGCGCCTGATCAGCCTGCCGCTGAACGCCGGGATCAGCGACGCCGACGTCGCCCGCGTGGCCGAGGCGGTGTTGGACATCGTGGGGAAGCACCGGCGATGAGACCGCTCAAGCGTCCCTTCGACCTGGTCTTTGCGGCCCTGGGGCTGGTGCTGTGCTCGCCCCTGTTCGCGGTGGTGGCGCTACTGATCAAGCTGCGCGACCGGGGCCCGGTGTTCTACAAGCAGCAGCGTGTGGGCTGGCACGGCAAGCCGTTCCGCATGTGGAAGTTCCGCACGATGGTCGTCAACGCCGACAAGATCGGCAAGTCGCTCACAGTCGGGCGCGATCCGCGCATCACGCCGGTGGGGCACTTCCTGCGCCAGACCAAGCTGGACGAACTCCCCCAGCTCATCAACGTGCTGCGCGGCGAGATGAGCTTCGTGGGCCCGCGGCCGGAGGTGGAGGAGTATGTGCGCCTCTACACCCCCGAGCAGGCGCAGGTGCTGGACCTGCGGCCCGGCATCACCGACCCCGCCTCGATCAAGTACCGCAACGAGAGCGAGATCCTCGCCACCCACACCGACCCCGAGCAGGCCTACATCAGCGAGATCATGCCCGAGAAGATCCGTCTGAACCTCGAGTATGGCGCCCGGGCCAATGTGCTGACCGACCTCCTGGTGATCCTGCGCACCCTGGCGCGCCTGGCCGGCTGATCCGGCTGTCAGGAGCGGTCCGGGCGGTAGGGCGGCGTGGCTCTACCGGGTGCCTCCGCCGGCCGCCTCGTATTGACAATTCACGCCGGAACCCATATAGTTTGGCGTGAGGGCAGAGGCATCATCAGCATCGCTTGCAGCGCACTCCGTTCGGCCTCAGACGAATCGCACTCGCCCTGCCTCGCTGATCCTGACAGGCCATCGCGGCCGTGGCGCCGGGTTCCGTCCCGGTGCTGGCTTGGCTGCTGCTGACAGGCGCGCTGGGGAGTATCGTTCGGTTTCATCTGCTGTGTGCCGGGGGCCAGGCTGTGACGGGAACGGGGTGAAGCTCTGGTGCGGTCGAGTCGCACGGGTGGCGGAGATGTGTCTCCCGTCAGAAGGAAGCATGGCGCATGAGCGTGTCGCCCTGGCGTGTCTTGCTGGCGCTGATTGATGTCGCCTGTGTGTGTGTGGCGATGCTCGTGGCCGCCGTACTACTGTACGACGGCCAGTTTGGTTCCCTCTGGCACACGCTCCGCATCACCATGGGCCTGATTGCGGCCGCGGTGCCCCTGTGTCACTACTTCGCCGGCCTCTATAGCCGTATCTGGGAATACGCCAGCGCCGGGGCAGCCATCGCCATCGTCGCCGGAACCAGCGCCGCCGTTCTGGCCGCCTATGCCCTGGCCACGCTCCTGGGGGCCAGCCTGCCGGTCGTCGTCTGGTATGTCACCTGGCTCACCAGCATCGTCCTCGTGGGTAGCGCGCGCCTGGGCTGGCGCGTCATCCGCCCCCTCCTCCCGCGCACCAACGGCAACGGCAAGACGAGCCGGCGGGTCCTGGTCTATGGTACCGGGCCGGACGAGTGCGCCCTGCCGGCGACGCTCGACCGTCTCTACGACCATGCGTGTCAGACGGTCGGCTACCTCGACGACGATCCGACTCGCCGAGGCCTCATCATCGGCGCAGCCAAGGTCCTCGGGTCGCTGGCCGACCTGCCGCAGATCGTCCGGCGGTGGCGCGTGGACGAGGTCGTGCTGACCATGGCGCTGGACGACCGCGACCGGATCCGCGCCATCTACGACGCCTGCAGCAAGGCCGGCGTCCGGGCTCGTGCCATCCCGCCGATGGTGGAGATGATCGAGAACGAGCACCTGATCTCGCGGGAGGTGCTGGCCGAGGACCTCCTGGAGCGCGAACCCCCGACCTCCGCCGTGCAGCTACGGGACGAGTATCTCAGGGGCAAGACCATTCTCGTGACTGGGGCTGGCGGCTCCATCGGCTCGGAACTGTGCCGCCAGATCTGTCAGTGCCGCCCGGCGCGCCTGCTGCTGCTGGGGCGTGGTGAGAACCGCATCCACTGGATCTACCTGTACCTCCGGCACCGCTTCCCGGAAGTGGACACGATCCCGATCATCCAGAACATCACCGTCGCCAGCGGCGTGCGGCGCGTCTTCGAGCAGTATCACCCGCAGGTCGTCTTCCATACCGCGGCCCACAAGCATGTGTACCTGATGGAGCGCGAGCCGGTCGAGGCCGTGCGCAACAACGTCGGCGGCACCCGCCTGCTGGCCGAGACCGCCGAGGAGTTCGGCGTCGAGCGCTTCGTCTCGATCTCCACGGACAAGGCCGTCGCTCCGGGGGGCGTCATGGGAGCCACCAAGCGCGCCGCGGAGTTGCTGCTCATCACGCGCCCCCTGCGCCGTACGCAGTTCATCTGTGTCCGGTTTGGGAATGTCCTGGGCAGCGAGGGCAGCGTCCTGGAGATCTTCAGGCGCCAGTGGCGACGGCGTGAACCGCTGACGGTCACCGACCCCGAGGCCACGCGCTACTTCATGACCATCCCCGAAGCCTGCTTCCTGGTCCTGCAAGCCGGGGCCCTGGGCTCGCACGGGCAGATCTTCCTGCTGGACATGGGCCACGCCGTCTCCATCATGAAGCTTGCTCAGGAGTTCATCCTGCTGCACGGCGGCAACCCCTTCGACCCCGAGGCCATCTGCTTCACGGGGCTGCGGCACGGCGAGAAGCTCCACGAGACGCTCACCTACGCCGACGAGGAGCTGCTGCCCACGGCTGACAAGCGCATTCTGCGGGTCGGCAACAGCGGGGCCGGGCTGTCGGCAGAGGTGGTCTGCCGCCACATTGATGGGCTGGAGGCTGCTGTGGCCGCGGAGGACGAGCAGGCTGCCTGCGATGGTCTCAACGAACTGACGGGTAGCGAGGTCCGCCCCTACAAGACGTGGGCCGCCTCCGCCTGAGTCAGCCGTCCCACGTGCTGTCCGCTCCTGCTGGTGCCTGTCTCAGCACCCCGCCCAGTTCCACCGTCTCAGCGACATCAGCGTCGCGTTCGTCCGGAACACCGGCACGCCTGCAGGCGTCATGCTGTGACTGCAGGCTGTGGGCTGTGCCCGGCAAGGGCTGGAGTCCCTCCTTTTTTTTGCCGGGCAGGAAGGGGCTGCCCATGGGGATGTCGAATAGCCCCGTGCCCCGCGACTGTGGGAGCGTAAGGGGTGCCTCGGGGACTGCGGCAGACCGGCCAGGGCCGCGGGCGGACCCGAGGAGCAGGTTCCACTGAGAGCACCCGTTCACCGGCTCTGACGAGCAGGCCACCGGTGTGGCCCGGCGGGTGGTCTTGCGTCTGCGAGCGGGGGTCTGGCCGGGAGGTCATGCCACAGGCATGGCCTCTGAACGCCTCGTGCCGACAGGAGCGGGGCGTCACTCCAGACCGGGAGGTCCGGCTCAATTGCTGCCTAGATTCCTGGATTGGCTCACCTGGCGACGTGTCGCACTGCTGAGCTTGGCCGGCGCCGTGCTCACGGGCGCTCGCGTCTATCTCCTGGTCCCGCAGGTCTACTCGAGCAAGGCCTCCCTGCTGATGAGCGACCAGCCCGACCCCATCAGCAGCCTCCAGGCGCTGGGGGCGGCGGGTGCGGCCGGCGTGGCCGGTGGTGGGGCGTTCGGCATGTTGGCAGCCAGCTCACCCCTGCAGCGCTTTGAGCCCATCCTGCGCAGCCGCAAGTTCTCGTCGGAGCTCATCGCCCGCTACGGCCTTACGAAGCGTTACCAGAAGGACAAGGACGGGGTGCACCAGCGGCTGCGCCGCATGATCGCCGTCAAGACCATGGGGCCGATGGGCGCCCTGGGGCAGGGCAGCAATGTGGGCATGGAGATCACCGTAAGCTGTCCCGCCGGGCCGCGACTGAGCATGTGGCTCGGCCGGCACGTGCCCTTTACGCCCCAAGAGGCCCGGGAGATGAGCGCGGCCATAGCGAACGACGCGCTCGAATTCCTGGACGAATACACCGCCGAGTCCAGCGTCAGCCAGGCACGCAGCGCCCGCGAGTTCCTGGAGCAGCGCGAGCAGCGCACGCTGCATGACCTGACGGAGGCCGAGCAGCAGTTGCTGCTCCTGCAGCGCAGGCACAGCTTCCTGACGCCCGACGCCCAGGTGGACCTCCTGAGCAGCCGCATGAAGGCGGCCACGCAAGCCGTCCAGGAGGTGCAGGGTGAGCTGCGCGCGAGTCAGGAGACTCTCCAGGCCGTGCGGACCGAGCTCCCGGCCGAGACCGCCATGCGGATCGAGCGCGCGGTCAGCGCCCGCAACCCGACGATTGTGACGATTGAGCAGGACCTGATGAGCCTGCAGTCCAGGCTCCAGGCCGAGTTGTCCTCCGGCAAACTCGCCACCCATCCGGATGTGACGGAGCTGCAGGAGGCCGTGCGCCAGAAGCAGAGCCAGCTTGCCGGCCTGGCCCAGACCGTGCAGCAGGAGGTCGTGAAGGGGGTCAACCCGGTCCACGACGCGCTGGTGCAGAAGCGTGTGGAGGCGGAGATCGCGGTGGCCGCGGCGCGGGCTCGCGACGGCATGGCCCGTGCGGAGCTGTCCACAGTGCAGGCGCAGATACAGGACCTGCCTCCGATTACACGTGACTACGTGGACCTGTCACGACAGGTCCAGATGCAGGCCGAGCTGCTAGACACCATCGTGCGGCGGCTGGAACTGGCACGCATCGAGGAGCAACGCACCGGCAGCGGGAAGTTCCAGGTGCTCGACCGCGCAGAGCCGCCGCTGCGCAAGTCCGCCCCCTCCACCACCCGGTCCGCCATCCTGGTCTTCATCCTCCTGTTCGTCGTACTGAGTCTGGCCCGCGGCTACCGGTCCGGCCTCTTCGCTCCGCCGGAAGACGCGTAGGGGACCTCACCCACGACAACGCCGCTGCGAGCGGCGCTGCGGAGGTGCCGCGGCGGTGTTCTTGACGGGCTGTTGCCGTGGCCTGAGGCCAGGCGAGAGGGGCCCGGACTGCGGGGCTGATCCCGGCAGGTCAGGGCGTCGGGCATGCGTGAGTGGAGCCGCACATGGTTTCAGATCCGGACCACAACCCATCACAGAGCGAGGCAACACCCTCCGGCGAGGGCCCCACAGCTCCCCCCGACGCGCCCAAGCTATTTAGCAGATCAGCCGGGCAGATGCGCTCCAATGTCCTCGCCCGCCTGGCGCTGTTCGCGGTCCATGTCACGACCGGCCTCTGGTTGACCCCCTACCTGATCGGCCACCTCGGCCTGGCCATGTACGGCCTCGTGCCGCTGGCCAACCAGATCACCGCCTACATGGGCATCATTACGGTGGCGCTCACCGGCGCCGTCGGGCGCTACCTGACGATTGAGCTGACGCGCGGTGACTTCGCGGCGGCCAACCGCACCTTCAACACGAGTCTCTTCGGTGGCCTGATGCTGGCGGCGGGCCTGCTCGTACCCGTTGCCGTCGTCGTGGCGACCGCCCCGTTCTTCCTCACGATCCCGCCGGGTAGCGAGGCCCAGGTGCGCATCCTGCTGGGCGGGGTCATGCTGGCCTTCCTGCTCGCCGTGGACAGCTACCCCTTCGTCTCCTCGTGCATTGCCTGCAACCGCCTGGACATCAACAGCCTGATCGAGGCGACATACCCGGCCGTGCGGGTGGTGGCCACCATCATCCTGTTCAGCTGGTTGGGCGCTCGGCTCTGGCAGGTGGGAGTGTCCTTCGCGGTCGGGGGCGTGGCCATGATGGCCGCGGGCATCCTGGCATGGCGGCGTCTGACGCCCCAACTGCACGTCTCGCCCCGGGCCTTCGACCGGACGCGCCTGCGGGCCCTGACCGGCATGGGCGGTTGGCTGTCCATGAACTCCCTGGGGTCGCTGCTGTTCCTCAACGCCGACCTGCTCGTGGTGAACATGGTCGTCGGTGTGGAGGCGGGAGGCGCGTACGGCGCGGTACTGCAGTGGTCGGTGTTGCTGCGCACCATGGCAGGGATGCTGCCGGCCTTGGTGTACCCCAACCTCCTGGCCGCCTACGCCGAAGGCGATCTCGCCCGCCTGGTGAGCATCTCCAAGCTCAGCACCAAGCTGCTGGGGCTGGTGCTGGCCCTGCCCGTCGGTCTCATCTGCGGCCTGTCGTACCCGCTGTTGCATGCCTGGCTGGGGCCGAGTTTCGCTCCGCTGTGGCAGTTGCTGGTGCTGATGACCTTCCACCTGGCGGTCAACCATGCCACCGGGCCGCTGCTGTTCACGCAGATGACCTACAACAAGGTGCGCTGGATGGGCATCGCCACGTTGATACTCGGGTGCGTGAATGTCTCTTTGGCGGTGCTGTTCGCGGGGCCGCTGCACTGGGGCATGTACGGCGTGGCGTTGGCCGGGGCCATCGTGCTGACCTTCCGCAATGCCATCGTGGTGCCCGCATACACGGCCCGCATCATGGAGCGGCCCTGGCTGACCTTCGTCGGCGACACGATGGTCTCTGCCCTGGCAACGGCGCTCGTGGCCGCGCTGGCGTGGTTTGTCAGTCGCCATCTCAACGTGATGTCGCTGCCGCGCCTGGCGGCAGTGGGCGCGGCGGTCGCCGCGGTGTACGCTGCCGCGGCATACTACCTCGGTCTGCGTCCCGCCGAGCAGCAGACGCTGCGCCAGATCATCCTGGCCCGGCCCGCGGCGGCGGTCACCGACAGTGTCGGGCCAGAGCTCGGCGGGGGGGCCTAGCGTTGCGGGCTCCCCAGACGCCCGCTCGGGCGTCCCTGCGCCCCGACGAATAGAGGAGACGGCAAGTGACAGCGCAGTACGAAGGGTCGCGGGTATCCGTAGGACTCTTCCATCCCGGAACCCAACACTCGTACTTCACGGCCAAGGCGCTCCAGGCCGAGGACATGCTCGCCTGGTACGCCACCGAGATCTTCTACCGGGCCGACCGCCTGCCCTACAGCGCTCTGCGCCACTGCCCGGCCTCCCTGCGCGCGCTGCTGGAGCGGGAGGCGCGGCGTCGCTACGACCCGGACCTGGACCCCCGTCTGGTGAAGACCTTCGGCTCGTGGGAGTGGGGCGAGACCATCGCGCGGCGCATGGGTCTGGGGCCCCTATCCCGGCGCCTCAACCTCATCGGCAACGTGGCGTTCGCCCGGCGTGTCGCGCGCCTGGCCGCGCAGACACACCCCTCGCTGCTGTGGGGCTTCAACGGCGCCTCGTGCGAGGCCTTCCGCGGGGCTCGCCGGGAGGGGATTCCGTGTGTCCTGGACCAGACGACCTGTACCCTGGCCTACCAGCGGACGCTCTACGAGGAGGAGGCTCACTTCGCGCCGCCTGACTGGCGTCCGCAGATCTCCGACCTGTCCAGCTTGGACATTGCCGACAGGGAGATGGACTGGGCGACCGCCATCGTCGCCGGGAGTGCGCAAGTGGTGGACAGCCTCCCCGAGCGCCATCGCGCCAAGGCCATCGTCTGCCCCTATGGCGTGGATGGGCGGTTCTTCGAGGTGGTGCCCCGGCCGCGGGGGCCACAGTTCACGGTGCTGTATGTCGGCAACATCACGCCCAACAAGGGCCTGTACCACCTGCTGGAGGCGTGCGCGCGCCTGCGGGCCACGATCCCGCTGCAGCTCAGGCTGGTTGGGCTCCTGAACGTGCCGGCCCGAGCCCTGGCCCCGTACGCGGACTTCGTGGACCACGTCCCCAACGTCCCCTACGCCCAGGTGCACACGCTGTACGCCAACTGCGACGCGTTCGCCCTGCCCAGCTTGCAGGATGGTTTCGGGCGAGTGGCGTTGGAGGCCGCCGCCAGCGGTCTGCCGATGGTGCTGTCCGACCACGTCGGCGCCGCCGGGCTGTTCGCTCACGGCGTCAGTGCCATGGTCCATCCCATCCGCGACATTACTGCGATCGCCGACTGCCTGTCGGCCCTCTACCACGATCGCGACAGGGCCCTCGCCCTGGGGGAGGAAGCGCGGAGGGTCGCGCGAATACATACCTGGGAACGGTACGGTGGCCAGGTACGGCAGATCGCGCGACACCTCGCGAACGCCTCCTGAGGCGCGGGGAGGGCGGCTATACTCCGTGGGGTGCATTGATGTCATCTGACTCAGATCACAGTCCAGGGCAGCGCGGGACGGACGCCGCTCTTGAGTTCTATGAGGTGAGCTACGCCCACGGCGAGTACGCCACGGTTGCGGCGCCGGAGCAGCACTGCAAGTGGGCAGAGGTGGCGGGCTTCGTCAGGCGCTACGAGCTTGAGGACAAGCATTGTCTGGAAGTCGGCTGCGGGCGGGGTTACTTCCAGGATCTCGTGGCCGACTACACCGGCCTGGACCTCAGTGCGGCCGCGGGCACGTATCTGCACAAGTCCTTTGTCCAGGCCTCGGCCACGGCTCTGCCGTTTGGCGACAACGAGTTCGATGCCGTCTGGACGATCAATGCCCTGGAGCACGTGCCCGGGCCGGAGGTGGCCCTGGGCGAGATCCGGCGTGTGCTCAAACCCGGTGGGCTGCTGCTGCTCAGTCCGGCCTGGCAGTGCCGCTGGTGGGCCGCCGAGGGTTATCCGGAGCGCCCCTACAGCGACTTCGGCTGGCGCGGGAAGCTCATCAAAGCCGGCATCCCGGTGCTGAACTCGGTGGCCTGGCGCGCGCTGCAAGTCGCCCCCCGGCGCCTGTGGCGCGCGGCGCAGTGGGGCCTGATGCGGCGCCCCATCGGCCTAAGATACAGACACCTGAAGCCGAACTACAAGCATCTCTGGATGCCGGATGGCGACGCGGTCAACTGCATGGACCCCTTCGAGGCGATCCTGTGGCATGTGTCGCGCGGCGATGTGTGTCTCTCCCACCCTACAGGGCGGAGTCAGTTCCTGGTCCGTACCAACGGCATCGTCTTCCGCATCCGGAAGTGAGCGGGGGCGTCCCGCCCCTGCGGTCCGCGAGGTATCCCGATGAGTCTGCTCCCCAAGCGCATCGCGCACTGGACACCGACCTACGTGGCTGACCGGCTGCGCGTCTGGCAGTGGCAGAGGCGCCACCCCGAGGCTCCGTGGCTCACCCCGGAGGCCATTGACATCCTGGCCGCGAACCTACGACCGTCCGATCGGGGTCTGGAGTGGGGCTCGGGGCGCAGCACGCTGTGGCTGGCGCAGCGCCTGGAGCGCTTGTGCAGCGTGGAACACAACTCCACGTGGTTCGCCAGGGTGAGCCAGCAGCTCAGCGAGAAGGGCGTCGGCAACGTGGACTACGTGTACCGGCCGGTCAGCGATGAGCGCGACGCGGCTCAGTGCGACCCCTACGCGGGTGTGGCGCACGAGTTCGCCGATCAGAGCCTGGATTTCGTGCTCGTAGACGGGGTGTGTCGTAGCGCCTGCATGTTGGCCGTGCTGCCCAAGCTGCGCCCGGGCGGCATGTTGGTGCTGGACAACAGCCAACGGTACCTGCCGAGTGCCTCCCGAGCGCCGGGCGCGCGCTCGCCGAGCGCAGGACCGCAAGATGACGAATGGGGCCGCGTGTCCGAGACGCTCAGCCGCTGGCGCTACGTTTGGACCGACACGGGCCTGGAGAGCACGACCCTCTGGTTTGTGGTGTGAGCAGGCGGGTGGCTGACATGATGGATTGGCAGGACGATGCTTGAGGCGCTGATCTTCTCCACACTGCTCTATGCGGCGGTCGTCTTCGCGACCTTCCAGCGTCGTCGCGTCGGCCTGGCTAACCCGTTGCTGCTCTATCTGGCCTTCCACGGGGTCGGCTTCGTCCTGCGCGGCTGGATGCAGTATGCCTGGCGCGATGACTACCTCTCTCGCCTGATGGGTGTCTCCCTCTCCGAAGATGACATGGCCGGCGCCCTCTACATGGCTGACGCCGGCCTGCTGGCGTTCTGGCTGGGCTACCGCTTCCTGGTACCGCACGCGCTGGTGGCCAGAGCGCGCTTCAGGCCCTGCAAGTACGAGCCCCGGCTGGTGCTCCTCGTCGGCTGCTTCTTCATCGCGCTGGGTCTGGTATCGCTGCGGCACGACCCCAACCTCAACCCGAACGCCGCGTCCATGGTGAAGACGGTGAAGGGGACGGTCCAGGCGGAAGGGTCCGTGGGCTATCTCACACAGGCGAGCGGGGGCATCGGCGGTGTACTGGCGCTGTGGGCCGCGGTGTTCGGCCTCAAGCCGTGGATCATGGCGCTCTTTGTCGCTTATCTGGTGGGCCGGCTGCTGCGCGGGTGGGGACGGTGGGCCTTCGTGGTGGGGGCGCTGAGTCTCGCATTCGTGGACATGTGGCGGCGGCACGAGCGCTGGCCGCGCCGTCAGTGGCTGATTGCCGGAGCGGTCATTGCCGTCCTGTTCGGCGTGGTGGGGGTCGCCCGGAGCGTCTTCATGGACGCCGTCGTCTCGGGCGGGGAGGTCAACCTCAACCAGAGCCTCGCGAAAGCCCCCCTGCAGGTCTCACGGGACGTTGCCCTGCTGGACTACGTGGCCTTCCTGCACACCATCATCCCCGATCCGGCCGGGTACTCGTACTGGACGCAGAACCTGCGGCTGTTCACCTATCCCATCCCGCGGGCCATCTGGCCGGGCAAGCCCTCGGAGACCAACCGCATTGATCTGAACCAGTACGGGAACTTCGCGTGGGTGGGGGGAGTGCTCTCGGTCGTGGGCGCCAGCTACATGGACTTCGGTTGGCTGGGCATCATCATCGAGATGGCCCTGTTCGGGGCGGTGCTGGCGACGCTGCACCAGATCTACCTGCGCCACCGCAACGTGACGCATGTCGCCGTCCCCTACCTGCTGGCGCTCAGCCTGCTGCCGCAGTTCTGCCGCGACGGGGGCATCAACATCTTCGTCTTCGTGTACTTCCACGTCTTTCCGTCGGTGCTGGCGCTATGGGTCGGCGCGCGCTTCCGTGCCGTGCCCCAGCGCCTGCGCCAGATGTGGCTGTCCGGCGCGCAGCCTGAGTAGCAGGCCGTGCCCTTCCCCGCCTACCCCACCAGCAGTCTCAGGAGCTTCACCTGGCGCAGGGCGTATGTAGCGGCCAGGCTGCACAGGAACACCACGACCACCGTCAGCGGCGTCCCGAGCCAGACATTGGGGTGGTTCCAGCCCAGCCCCACACGCCCCAGCCCCGAGATGAACAACGGGTGAACCAGGTATACGCCGAAGGTGAGCGGGGAGAGGGCCTTCATGGCACCCTGGACACGCCCCCCCGCTCGCGGGGTCAGGGCGGGCTGGGAGAGCAGGATGAAGACGCTCAGGGACATGACGACCACCGTCGGGCTCAGGTAATCATACCAGAAGTACGACAGCGGTGGGTCCATCCACGGGGTGAGGCCGGCTGTGCCCAGGGCCGTTGCGGCGATGGCCGCAACCAGGGCCAACGCGGCCAGGAGCACCGCCGGGGTCTTCAGGACGACTCCGCGGAGCGCATAGCCTGCCACGTAGTACCCGACATAGGGGACGAAGCGAGAGAACAGCGTCGGGGTGAGCGTCCAGTCCGGTGACCAGCCGCGCAGGCAGTGATCGCCCACGGCCAGCACCAGTGCGAGCCCGGTGAAGAACGCTACCGACCGGCCCGGGGCGCGGCACACGAAGGGCCGCAGCAGGGGCGTGAACAGGTACAGCCCCGCCAGGACGTACAGGAAGTGCAGCGTGGAGAAGGGTTCGCCCTTGGCGAGGTCTACGAGGAACCGCCCCATCGTGACCTGGGGGTCGCCGAAGCGGCTCAGCAGCAGCGGGTAGAAGGCAGACCAGAACAGCAGGGGGATGCCAATCCGCGAGAAGCGCCGCCGGTAGAAGTC
Organism: bacterium; assembly: GCA_021372615.1. Classification (NCBI taxonomy): domain Bacteria; species bacterium. The sequence continues at coordinate 18,649 of JAJFUB010000124.1, forward strand.
GCCGGGGGGCTGGTCGGGATCGCGCCCCAGCAGCAGAGCGCCGCTCAACATGATGAAGACCGGCACGCACCAGCGTACGGCGGAGTCGGCCCAGTTCAGATACCACCAACTGGCCGGGGTGGCGCGCCCGAAGCTCGCGAGGCCTCCCCCGGCGGCGTGCAGCACGACCACTGCCAGGGCGGACACGACCCGCAGTACATCCCCGGCGGGCCAGTACCCGCCCGGAGGGCCGCCCTGCGCCGGCGTCGCCGCAGCGGTTCCCGGTTCCTGTGCCAGTGGAGTTCACCGTCCAGTCATGCTGCGAGTTGCCGCCCCGCGACCATGCGCGGCGAGGATAGCACACGGCCAATCGGGTGGTCAAGGCACGGCCGGAGCGGAGGGGTGGGGTGATCAACGGCGACTCCCGGCCGAGCATCTCTCGCTCAACCGGGGCCAGGGCCGCAGCGTTTCGGCCGCGCCAACCACCCTCGGTTGACGCAGCCCGGCGCGTGTGGTAAGAGTCAGACGCCACCTCATGTGGTGACGGGCCGCTTCCTACGGCAGTCGGCGCCCTCGGCGAGGGCCCGCTACCGCTGCTTCGGCCCCAGGAGATGTCGCATGACCCGCATCGCCGTTCTCAACACGGACGTAGGGCCCTACCACCTCGCGCGGCTGGGCGCTCTGGCGCAGGCCCTCGACGAGGTCATCGCCGTCGAGGTGGCGCCCAAGTCGCGTGTCTACGAGTTCTGGTCCGGCCAGGGCGAGGCGTCGCTCCCGGTGGAGACCCTCTTCCCCGATCAGGTCTACGAGGACATCCCCGTGACGGAACAGACGGTCCGCGTGCGCGCCTGCCTGGACCGCCTGGCGCCTGACGCTGTGGCGGTGGCCGGTTACAGCGAGCCGGTGATGCGGGCCGCCGCGCAGTGGGCCAAGTCGCACGAGCGCCCCTCCATCCTCCTCCTGGTGACTTCCGCCGCCGACCGCAAGCGCTACTGGCTCAAGGAGCGGATCAAGGGCCGCCTCGTGCGCAGCCTCTTCGATGCCATCTTCCTGGGCGGCGAGCGCCACCGCGTCTACGCCGAAAGCCTGGGCTTTCCGGCCGACCGCATCTGGAAGATGCAGAACGTGGCCGACAATGAACACTTCGCCACCGGGGCGCGGGCAGCGCGCGAGCAGGGGAGCGCCCTCCGGGAGCGTCTGGGGCTGCCCGAGCGTCACTTCCTCTTCGTGGGCCGCATCGCGCCGGAAAAGAACCTCCGTACGCTGCTGGAGGCGTATCGGCGCTACCGGGTGCAGGGCGGGATCTGGGGGCTGGTGCTGGTCGGCGGGGGTTCCGAGGAGAGCGAACTGCGCGAGTGGGTCGCCACCAACGGGGTGCCCGAGGTGCACTGGGCCGGCGTACAGTCCTATGACAACCTGCCCACTTACTACGGCCTGGCCTCCGCCCTCGTGCTGCCGAGCCTGAGCGAGCCGTGGGGCCTGGTCGCCAACGAGGCCGCCGCCTGCGGCCTGCCGCTGCTCGTGAGCGACCGCTGCGGCTGCGTCACCGAGCTGGTGCAGCGCGGCGTCAGTGGCTTCGTCTTCGATCCCCTGGCTCCCGAGGAGCTGGCCAGGAAGATGCTCGCCCTATCGCGCGACCCGGAGCGGGCGCGGCAGATGGGCGAGCAGTCTCGCCGCCTGGTCAGCGCCTACACGCCCGAGGCGTGGGCCGCGGCACTCAGCGACTGTCTCGCCACGCTGCTGGCCGCCAAGCGCTGACCGCCGGGGGGCTCAACCCACCGCCAGTGTGTGTGCCCCCGCAGGCACGGCCACGACGAGCCAGCGCCCGCCGTGCTCTTCCCGCATGACATGGCCCGCCGGATGCCCGTCCACCGTGACCTGCGGGTCACCGTGGGGCCACAGCATCTGCACGAGGCAGCCGTCCTCCCAGTCGCACCGCACGCGCAAGCCGGTCACGTCGTCCTCCAGCCTCGCCTCGCTGCGCGCCAGCCACCACAGCGTCGCCCGGTCGTTGCCCCAGTGCATCACCTTCAGCCCGAGCCGAGCGATGTAGGCCAGGCCCTGTTCGAGGCCCTGCGAGCAGGCCGGGTACTGCGCCAGGTAGATCGGGTGGAAGAACAGATTGAACGGCAAGTGCCAGAAGCGGGCCATGTCAATGGCCTGCTTGATCGTGTGGAACTGCACCTCGTCGCCGCGGTAGCCCACCTCGTACCCGCCGATGGGCATTCCCAGGAACCCGATCCGGTCGTTGTCCTTGCGCCAGTCGCTGTAGTGGAAGAACGGCAGGCCGGTGCCGAAGCCGAAGCCCACGGTGTTGACCGGATTCGCCGGCGGGCAGTACTGGATGAAGCGTGAGTTGTCGGCCTTCACTCCCGCCCCGGCCAGCCACTCGGCTACCTCCGTCCACCCGTGCCAGGTTGTCCAGTGGAAGACGGTGCAGACTGGCAGCTCGCCGAAGGCCTCGACATACCAGTCCACCTGCTGCTGGACCTCGCGGCGGCTGAAGCGGCAGGGGTGCGTGACGCCATCTATGAAGTTGAAGTGCAGCGAGGGCTCATGGCCGTTGGCCTTGAGCTGCTCGACCTCGGCCTGGCTCATCGCGAAGGTGCCGGCCACGTCCGGCATGATGTTGACATGGTAGCCCAGGCCCAGCCGCTGCATGACCCCCGAGGCAATGAGCTGGTTGTCGGGCTGGCGCTCGTCATCGCCGCCGTAGTGGAACAGGCAGTCAGGGATGTCGCCGTCGGGCGTCGGGGGCAGGGCGTGCAGGAACGGCAAGCCCCGCCGGGCGATGAGGTTGCGCAGCAGGTACAGGAGCACGTCCGCATAGGGCACCCGCGTGGTGAAGGGGCGGGTGATCATCCCGTCGGACATGCGCAGCTTGCCGTCGCCGTCGTAGTCATCGAGGATCGGCCGCCCGTGGTGCAGCGCCCAGACGGTTTGGGCCACGTTGAAGCAGAAGTAGACGGCCTGCCCCTCCCCCACCTCACGGAGCGTGACGGCCGGGCGCCCCAGATCGCGTCCCTGGAGGGTGAGGAGGCGGGCGAGTTCGCGTATCGGGCCGCCCCTGTCGTTCCCCTCTCCGGAGTGCGCCGGCCGCTCGGCGCGCGAGGGAGAGGGGCAGGGGTGAGGAGCCGTTGCCGTGAGCGCCTTCACCGGCGACACGATCAGCACCGGCATGTCCTCATCGCCCGGGAACATCACCGACCGCGCCAGTTCGGGATCCACGCAGCGCAACGTCGCCGCCGGGGTGAAGGTGTCCTCCGGCTGCGGCCACTCGTCCTCGACCACGACGCCGAACAGGTCGGCCAGCCCTCCGGTGGCGAAGCCGATGAGCAGCCCCCCGTCCTGCACCCACTGCGCCAGGACGGCCTTCTCCTCCGGCCGGAGGTACTTCGCCGGCAGATCGGGCAGGATGAGCACCCGGTAGTGGGCCAGTTCATTGGCCCCAAGCTGACTCCGCGACAGCTCCCGGAACATCAGGCCCATCTGCATACAGATCTCGCGAGTGTAGACATGCCAGTAGTTGGCGCCGGCCTGGTTGGCGGCGAGACGGAGATCATCATCGAAGTAGATCGCGGCAGATGGTTGCATGGTGGACTCCTGGGGTTGAGTTGGAGAGGATGGAGAGGATAGAGGCAAGGATACAGAGGATGAAGGCAAAGGATGGGCTGAGGGCCTGCAGGGGGGGCGTGGGTGCG
>JAJFUB010000125.1 GCA_021372615.1 bacterium
GCCCAGTCGTTGGGGCAATGCTGCACTGGGCGGGGTACAAGCCCCCGCCCTACAGGCCCTCCCCACGCCTTTGCACCACAGGAGCCCACACATGTTCGCCACCGTCCTCTCGCCTGACCAGATCGCCCGCCTCCACGAGCACTCCCTGCGCCTCCTGTGGGAGATCGGGGTCGAGGTCCCACACGCCGACATGCTGGCGCGCTTCGCGGACGCCGGGGCGCAGGTGGACCTCGCCACCCAGCGCGTCCGTATCCCGACCGAACTGGTCGAGCTGTCCCTGCAGCAGTGCGGCAAGCAGTACACGCTCTACGGGCGCGACATGGCGCAGACGGCGCGCTTCGGCCAGGGCGCGCGCAACTTCAACAGCATCGCCGGCGAGGCCAGTTGGATCGAGGAGCTGGGCGGCAAGCGCCGCTACGCGCGGTTGTCCGATGTCGCCATCGCCGCGCGGCTGGGCGACGCCCTGCCGCATATCAACATCGTCGGCGCCATGACCGACCCGGCCGACGTGCCGCCCCCGGTGCGGTGTGTCGAGGTGCTGGCGCAACTCATCCGCCACACCACCAAGCCGCCCACACTGTGGTACCACGACCGCCCCTCGGCGCGCTATCTGAACGAGATGATGATTGCCCTCCGCGGCAGCGAGCAGGCCGCCGCCGAGTTCCCCTACACCTACCCCTTCCTCGAACCCATCAGCCCGCTGCGCTTCCCCTTCCACGGGATCGACCTGCTGTACGAGACCGCGCGGCTGAACCTCCCGGTGCCCATCGGGCCGATGGCGCAGACGGGCCTCTCGGCGCCCTGCACGCTGGCCGCGACGATGGCCCAGGAGAACGCGGAGATCCTCGCCGGCGTCTGCGTCACGCAGCTCATTCGTCCGGGCATGCCGGTATGCTATGGAGGCATCTGCCATGCCTTCGACATGCGCACGACACAGCTCATCTTCTCCGGCCCCGAACAGGCCATCTTCGGCGTCGCCATGACGCAACTGGGCAAGCATTACGGTCTGCCCGTGTATATCAACGTGGGCCTGACGGACAGCAAGCGAGTGGACGCGCAGTCGGGGCTGGAGGCGGGGATCACCCTGGCGTTCGGCGCGGCGGCGGGGGCCGACATCTTCGGCCACATGGGCATCAGCGGCGTGGACCAGGCCTCCTCCGCGGACATGCTCGTGTGGCAGGATGAGGTCATTGGCTTTGTGGAAAGCGCGCTGCGCGAGCTGGACTTCAGCAACGAGGCCCTCGGCTTCGACACCAGCCTGTCCGTCGGTCCGGGCGGCAGCTTCATCGGCGGGGAGCACACCGCGCGCCACTTCCGCCGCGAGATGTGGCAGCCCACGCTGCTGGACCGCCAGTACTACCAGGCGTGGCTGGACGAGGGCGCGGCGAGCGCCGAGGAGCGTGTGGTGGCGAAGCGCCGGGACCTACTGGCCACCCACGAGGTCGAGCCGGTCAGCGAGGAGCTGGAGCAGGCACTGACGGAGATCGTGGCCGCGGCGAGGCGAGAGCTGACGGAGTGACGGCATTCACAGGATGGCGCGGGCAAAGGCAAAGGATGAACAGGATGCAAGGATGCAAGGATAGGGAGGATACGGCAACGGCATAGATCGCTTCGGTGTACGGGCGGTCACCGACCGCGACCAGTCGCGCGCTCAGGCGGTGCCGGCGTGCGGACGGATGCCCCGCAGGACCGCGCGCTCCTCGCGTTGGGCGAAGTACAGGTCCCAGCGCATCTGTACGTTCATCCAGAAGTCCGCGGACATGCCGAAGAACTTGGCCAGGCGCAGCGCCGTGCTGGGCGTGACGCCCCGGCGACCATTGACGATGTCGTTGACGCGCTGATACGGCACATGAATGCTGTCCGCCAGTTCCCGCTGGGTCAGCCCCATCGGCTCAAGAAACTCCTCCCGCAGCATCTCACCGGGATGTGTCGGTCGTCGGTGCGTCGGTACGCGGATCATGGTGCATCTCCTGCGATGGACCTAGTGGTAGTCCACGATCTCGACCAGGGCAGCCCCCGCCGCGGTCCATGTGAAGCAGATCCGGTACCGCTCATTGATGCGGATGCTGTGTTGTCCTGCGCGGTCGCCGGCGAGGGCCTCCAGGTGATTGCCCGGAGGCACCCGGAGATCGTTCAGCACAACGGCGGAATCGATCTGGTCGAGCTTGCGGGCAGCGCCTCGCCACAACGTCACCGGGCACGTCCGGCGGGCCTCACGGGTGTCCCTGCCGTTGAAGACGTCCTCAGTCCCCGCCGTCCTGAAGGACAAGATCATGATAGCATGATAGCACGGTACTCATGCTATGACAAGCGCCAAGCACAGCACGCTGTCCCCGACAGCCCGTACTTCTGCCCACCTCTACGAGCGGTCACCGACCGCGACCCCTCCGGCCTCTCCCGACCCCATCCTCCCCATCCTTCTATCCTTCCATCCTGTTCGCCGTTGCCGTCATCCTCTCCATCCTGCGAATCTACCTCCCCAGCTCCCACACCTGCGTCGCCTCCGGCCTGAGCGTCACTGTGAACGTCCCGCCCACTGCCTTCGCCTCGCTCTCGATCAGCCGCCGCCGCTTCGCGCCCTCCCAGGAGGGCTTGAGCGTCGCCGTTACCGGCTCGCGGCTATCGCTCACGACCACCACATACAGCTTCCCGCCCACTGCCTTCTCCCGCGCCTCGAGCTTCTCCGTCGTTGGCGTGAGGGGCACATCTCTCCACTGCCCGGGCGCGAGAATGACGTCCTGGAGCTGCGCCATCTCGGTGTTCAGCGCCCGCGTGTACGAGAGCAGCGCCGGGTCGCGGGACAGGCAGCCCGCCGGCTCGCCGTCGTAGTACGAGTAGTACCCGAACCACTTGTAGCCGTGGATCACGTGCAGCCACAGGCTGGTGCGTAGCTCGTCCGGCGTGGGCATCCGCTGGGTATGGCGGTTCGAGTTGTAGGTCTGCAGGCACGTGCCCAGGGGCTTCTTGCCCAGCAGGTCGCGGTCGGTGATGTCCAGCCAGCGCCGCTTGTAGTCGAAGGGCGTCATCTGCGGGAAGGGGTAGCTGTCGTAGCTCCACAGGTCCTGGCTGGCCAGGTAGTCGCTGGCGCGCGGGTACTGGCACAGGTTGACCCACACGAAGTGGTTCGGGTCCAGACGCCGGATCAGCTCCGCGGCGGCCTGCACCGCCTCGGGCTCCATCGTGCCCTCCGGCTCGTCAATCAGGTCCCAACACAGCACCGCCGGGTGCTCCTTGAACCTCAGCACCGCCTGCTCGATGTGCCCCAGGTCGAACTCCGGCCCCTTGTTGAAGTACTGGTTGTTGAACAGCGCGACCGTACCGTACAGCCCCACCTGCGCGCACGCGTCCAGGTGCTTCTGGATGCTCGGGAGCGGGTCGGGGTCGCTGCCGTAGCACTGTACGACGTTGAAGCCGTGACTGACGATCTCCTCGTTCATCGGCGCGTGGTAGAGCATCCGCGCCAGGAACGGCTTGCCGTTGACCGTGATGGTGTCGCCCACGGCCCTGGCCGTGCGGATGGGCTCCCACTGCGGCCACGCGACGGGGTCGAACTTGATGAACTCGCGGCTGTCGGTCTGCGCGGACCCGCCGTTGAGGGTGAAGGTGGCGTCTGCCCGGAAGCGCCCGACGGGCAGGCCGACGAGGTCGAAGGGGACTTCAAGCTGCGGACCCTTGACCGGCAACGTCTTGTGCAGCACTGTCTTGCCGCTCTGCAGGTCCCTGAGGGCCAGGCCCACGCTCAGCTTCGGCAGCAGTTCGGGGGCGCAGGTGAAGGCCGCCGACCAGCGCCCGGCGCGCTGGGTCGAGGGGTAGGCATACTCATCGAGCGACACCGAGACAATCTGGGGCACGGTCAGGCGATAGGCTGCTTCCCTCGGGTGCGCGCCGGCGCCCACACAAACATACAGCGTCGAGGGTCCGGCCGCGCTGATCGCTACCGGTATGGTGATCGTCGCCGGCTTGTCGGCGGCGAGGCGATAGATGTCACGCTCTGGCTGAGTCATGTGGGGCGTGCCGGCAGGCCGAATGGCTGCAGCGAGGCTGGTGCCCGTGGGCTGGGCGGCGCTGAGCGTCACCTGCAGGTCATTCCGGCCCAGGACGGGCGGCCGCATCGAGAGCGCAGTCACGGTGACGTTCGGCACGGTGGGCCGGCTGGTAGCCGGCCCCTCCAGCGGCTGGGCGGGTGGTAGCGGCGCGACGAACTGCGAGCCCGCTTCCGCCTTGATCTCCAGCAGGGGCCAGGCCGTCTTGTAGCTGACGAAGTCTTGGTCCTCGGAGGGCGGCACGTACTCCTTCACGTTCGTCAGCAGGATCACGTCGATGTACGGCCACTGGGTCGTGTCGTCCGAGCCTTGCAGGCGCAAGACGTGCTTGCCCTGGGCCGGCGAGACGCCGGCACTGGTCGGGATGGTGGCGGAGCCGACCCGGGTAGTGGCGGGGCCGACGCCGGTAGCGACCGGGCTGGCCGGGATGGCGACCGGGCCGAGCGGCTTGCTCCAGCACAGCGAGGTGCTCGCCTGGTCGTGGGCGATCAGCCCCAAGTCGCGCCCGTCCCACAGCACATGCGTCTTCGTCGTCGGGAGAGCCAGGCACCGCACCCGGATCGTGTACTCGCCCTCCTGCAGCCCCTCCACGTCGTATTCCAGGAAGCCCCCGGCGGGACGCCCAAACACCGCCACCTGGCCGCCGGACGGATGGCCCATCCACGACGTGAAGCCCTCGGCCCGCAGGCCCTCGGTCTCCCCGCGGCTGAAGGCCTCGCCCTCCAGGTAGCGGTACTCGTAGTCAGCGCACGCCCCGGTCGCCATGAGGGGCGTACACAGCACCAGCAGCAGCCATGAGCGCATGAGTCGTCCTCCTGAGTACACAGAGAGCCACCGGGCGGGCCCGGTGGCTCTGGGTAGGCTGGTGGTACGCGCTCACTCCTTGAACGTGACCCCCAGCGCCGCGAGAGCGGCGTCCACCTGCTGCTCGGCCTCGTCGAACTTCCCGTAGGCAAAGGCCTGGCGGGAGGCCGCGAGCATCGCGTTGATTGGCTTGGCCGCCTCGGGGTCGCTGGCCGCCAGCTTGTCATACGCTGGCTTGGCGGCGGCGAACTTCGCCCGCCAGCGGTTCTTCTGCGGCACCTTGGCCATCGAGGGATCGGTGGTGGGCGTCGCGGCGGCTGTCGCCGCCGGCTTCGGGGTCGTGGCGGGCTTGGTTGTCGCCGTCGTCGTGGCCGGTTTCGTCGCCGGCTTGGCGGCCGTCGTCGCGGGCTTGGTTGTCGGAGGCTTGGTGGTGGCCGCGGCGGGCTTGGTCGCCGGCTTGGTGACTGCGGGCTTGGTGACCGTGGCCGGCTTCGTCGTAGCCGTAACCGGGGCGGTGGCCGCGCCGACCCTGGGCGGGGTGCCCTGGCCGGTGAGGTAGTACAGCAAGTTCGAGTACAGCTCGCGCGCCGCCGACTCCTTGCGCGCCGTCCAGTCCTCGGCGTTCATCTCCCGCACCGTCCGCATGGCGTCCACGATCAGCAACTCGGCGCCGTTCTCATTGCCGACGAACGCCACCGGCTTGGCGGCAGCCGGCTTGGGCTTGACGGCCGCCGGCTTCGGAGTGGTCGTGGCCGGCTTGACGACCACGGTCGTCGGCGGCTTCGCGGCGGGGTTGGTGATCGCGGGCTTGGCCGCGCCGGCGGGTGGCTTGGCGGCGGCGGGCTTGGCCACGGCCGCTGTGCCGGGCTTGGTGCTCGCCGTCACTGTCGTGCCGGGCTTGGCGCCATAGCCGAGCTGCGAGGGCGGCAGCTTGCTGCACGGCGTGGCCTTGGGCAACTGCTGGGTCAGGTTCTTGGCCCACAGTTGCGCCAGTTGCTTCTCGGTCATCTTGTTCGTCTTGGCTTCCGCCGGGTACACGGCCACGACGGGGATATCCCAGGCGTAGACCGTCCACAGGCTGCCCTTCTGCTTGACGGTGACCTGCGGATGCTGGGTGTCCTTGGAGGACACGACCTCGACGATCTTCTGGTCCACATTCGCCACGCGCTCGGCCACGGTGGCGAAGGCGCCGCGGTCGCGCAGCCGGGCCACCAGGCCGCCGCCGACGCACACATCGGCCGTCTCCTGGGCGAAGACCGGCAGAACGAGCGCCAGCGCGAGCAGGGCCGCCAGCAGGGGAAGAGTCATGGGTCGCATCTTGGGCCTCCTGTGCCGCGCGGCGAGGCGCCGTGTCGCGGGGGCTAGAGTTGCATGATAGGTGTCTTGAACTGGCGCCGTCAAGCAACCCCCATGGTAGGACCTGCATATTCGCCGGAAGTTCCGCTCGTTCCTCCCCGACCCCCCTCTGCCTGCCCCGCCTACTCCGTCATCTTGCGGAAGCGCTGGAACGACTGCCACAGCTTCCAGTAGCCCCGCACCAGCGCCACCAGGCTTTGTCCACGCACCCGGTGGCCCAGGTCGCGCAGCACTTGGTGAGCCGCGTTGCGCCCCGGCATGCCGGTGATGCCCCCGCCCGGATGGACGCCGCTGCCGGTCAGGTACAGGCCCTGCACCGGCGTGCGGTACTGCGACAGCTCCGGGAGCGGTCGCAGGCCCCAGGCCTGGTGAATCTCCATGTCCACATGCCACGCGCAGCCGCGCGGGTTGTCCGTCAGCCGCTCCCAGTCCAGCGGCGTCGTCACCAGCCGCCCCAGGATCGCGTCCCGCACGTTGGGCGCGTACCGGCAGAACGTGTCCACCACCTGGTCGGCGACGCGCTCTCGCACGTCGTCCCAGCTCTGCCCGCCCGCCAGCTCGTACGGCGCGAACTGCGACAGCCACAGCGTATGCTGGCCCTCGGGGGCCAGCGACGGGTCCAGCGCCGTGGTGCAGGCGCACCACAGCCCCGGCTCGCGCGACGGCCTGCCTGCCTGTATGTCTAGCCAGCCGTCGTACACGTACTGCAGCGAGGGGGCGATGATGGGCGAGGCGAGGGTCTGCTCGGGGCGCGCGCCGTAGCCGGTGAACTCCGGCCGCTCCGACAGCGCCAGGTCCACCTTGAACAGCGAGGCACTGGCGACGCTGACCTGCCGCACCCGCCCGAGGAGACCTGAGGGCACGTGCTCTTCGGGAACCAGCTTCAGGAACACCCGCCGGGCATCCAGCGAGGAGACGATGCACCGGCGGGCCGCGAACGTCTCGCCCGTGGCAGTGACGACCGCCTGCGCCCGGTTGCCCTGCACCACGATCCGCTCGACGTGCTGCCCGGTGAGCACCTGCCCGCCCGCCGAGGTGATGACATGGGCCAGGGCCTGGCTGAGCGCCCCCGAGCCGCCCTTTGGCCGCGCGCTGCCTGACAGGTGGCTGCCGGACTGCAGACTCATCGCGAGCGTCGAGCCGGGCTTGGTCGGCGGCGTCCCCGTCTGCACCGCCCACCACGCCATCGCGCCCTTGAGCCGCTCGTCGACAAAGAAGCGCTCAATGAAGACAGTAGGGGGCGTCAGCAGCGCCCGCCACAGCTCCTGCATCTCGGCCGTCTCGGTCGAGAGCATCATGTCGGCCAGCGAGGGCGGGGGGACGAGGTCGAACGGTTCGAGCATGTGCAGTGCCTGCTCCCACCACCCATGCCAGCGCCGGTAGCTCTCCACCTCCGCGGGCGCGAAGGTCGCCAGCTCCTCGCACGTCCGGTCCACATCCCGCCACACCAGCCAGCTTGTCCCGTCCGGGTAGGGAAAGAACCACAGTGGCTCGTGCCACAGGTACTCCAGCCCGTGCTTGTCCAGCGCCAGCTCCCTGGGCACCGGCCCCGAGCAGATATGCTGGTGGTCCACGCCGCCGCGGTTGATGCGGAAGCCGGGCAGGCCGGGGAAGTCCTCGGTGGGGCAACACCCGCCAAGCACCTCGCGGCGCTCCAGCACGAGCACACTCAGCCCCGCCTTCGCAAGATACGCTCCGCAGGCAAGGCCATTGTGGCCGCCGCCGATGATGATGGCGTCGTGTTGAGGCATGCAGTTCTCCAGTACCGGAGTTCGGGCAGCGTGTCGTTGGAGGGGCCGGCTATTAGCCGGCCCGCCGTTGGCCGCGTCCGTTGCCGCCCTGCATGGTACCCGTATTCGCTTCGCACGGCGGGCCGGATGGTATCCGGCCCCTCCGACGGCCCGCCGTTCGCTACGGCTCGATCTCCACTGCCGCCATGCTGAACGGCGGCAGCGTTACCTGCAGCCCCTCAGCCGTCTTGAGGACCTCCAGCGGCGTGATCTTCACCGTGTTGGGGTCCTTGAGGTTGTTGGCCTCCAGGGAGGGGGCGGTGAGGATCCAGGCCCCCGCGCGCGTGGGGACACGCGCGCCCACGCGGCCGGCGGCGCCCACGCGGATCGTCGCCGGCACTGCCTGCTCCGGGTTCTTGTTCACGATCATCAGCGTGACCGTCCCGTCAGCCCGCTTGGCTGCGTTCACGCCCAGGTCCGGCACCGCGCCGGCGTTCTTGGGGATGAACTTCTGCACGCTCACGAGCTTGAACCAGGCCTGGCCGCTGATGTTGCCCCCGCCGCCCAGCCGCCGCGCGATGATCTCGATCGCCGTCGTCTCCGGCAGCGTCGTGTACTCCACCTCCACCTGCGTCCAGTCGCTGGTGCCGGTCACGCTGCCGCCGAGGCTGCAGGACTTCGTCTCCGTCCAGCCGCGCGCATCGCCGACCTGGAAGCCCACGCCCCGCGTGTTGTCTATGCCGTCGGTCCTGACGAGGCCCGTGACGCGGTAGCCCGTGTCCGGGTCGGCCGGGACGTTGAGCTTCGGCGCATAGTAGTTCGGGTCATTGCCGCTGAAGGTCGCGTGCACGACCTGCCCCTCGAAGGTCTGCGTGATGCCCGCTTCCGGCCCGCGCTCTTCCCAGGTGTAGTCCTTGGGCAGCAGGTTCTCCTCGAAGAGCTTGAACTCGGTGGGCTTGCCCTTGCGGGCGGGCAGCGGCCCGCCCATGAAGTCCCAGTTGCCGCACTGCACCTGCACCCCGATCAGCGTGTCGCCGAAGCGCTCGTGGTACATCTGGTAGGGGAAGAAGTTCGCCTGCTTCACCGGCGTCTCGCCCTTGTGGACATAGCCCTTCACCATGCCCCAGTACTCATTGGCGAACTGCCAGAAGTTGCCCATCAGAATGCGGTTCTGCGGGCGCATCATCACCCGCAGGTGCTCGGCATTGCGCAGCGCGTTGCCGAAGGCCTGCCGATACGGCACCGGCTTCTCCTGCACGAACCAGCCGTTGTACTCGGTGATGGCCAGTTGCATGTTGGTGCGCCCGCACACTTCCTTGATTTGCGCGTGGAGCCTGTCGTAGACGTCCTGGATGTGCGCATCGGCCGCCAGGCACGCCAGCATGTACTTGTGGCCCTTCTCCTCGTCGGTGTCGCCGCTGAAGCCGGGCGTGTAGGTATGGTCGATGGCGTAGTCCATCTGCTTGCCGCAGCCGACGAGCACCGCCTTGTTCCAGTCCCACAGGCCATACTGCAGCAGCCCCGCCAGCCGGATCTTGGAGTCCACGGCCTTCATGGCTTTCTGGTAGGCCAGGTACTGCTTCGCATAGTCCTCAGGGGTGATCTTGCGCGGGTTGGGGTTGTCGGCGGTCTTGTGCTCGCCGTGGTAGTCTTCGTTGCCGTACTCGAAGTACACGACCCCATAGGGCTGCGGGTGGCCGTCGGCAGCCCTCACGGCGGCCCAGTCCTTCCCGCCATTGGGGTTCTTGCCGACGGGGCTGTTGAGGTACTCCACGATGTCCGCCGCATCGTTCTGATCGCCCCAGTACACCGCCAGCGTGATGAGCGGGATGGAGCCGGAGGCCTCGCAGAAGGTCATGAACTCCGGCAGGCCCCAGAGCATGTCAGGCCGCTCAGACAGCGGCCCCACGGTCTTCTTCCAGTTGTAGTTGTGGGCGATACAGCCACCGGGCCAGCGCTGGATGGTGATGCCCGCTTCCCTGGAGAGCGCGACATACTCAGGCACCGGCGCCCGCTTGTCCGGGTCCCACAGGCCGGAGCCATGCTTGGCATACTCCGGCCGCCCCGGGTAGGCGAGCTGGTTGTTGCCGAGGATGAGGGGGTTGACCTTGCCGACGATCTGGGCAGGATTGACAGTGATAACCGCCTCATGCCCGGCCGCGAACGAGACGCCACACAGCAAACACCCCAGCCAGTATTTCGGGGACACCATACTAAATACCCCTCCTACCTATTATGGGGACACCATACTTAACTCAGCCCGCAGCTCGCCGCGGCTTTGGGCCCCGCCGCTGCGGTCGCAGCACCCGCTCCGTTTGCCGCTCCAGGTCCGCCACAAAGGCGTCGGAGCCCAGCGGCCGCCCCGTACGCTCGTGCTTGCGGAACGCCTCCCATTGCTCCGTCGGGAACGGTTGCGTCAGGTAGTCGTGCCAGTTCCGCCGCAGCGCCAGCAGCGGCTCGGTCTGTACCAGCTCGTCATCCCGCCCGGCCACGTGCGCTGCCGCGCTGCTCCACGGGTAGTCCTCCGCCGTGGCCGTCAACCCCGCGCGCACCGGGTTCAGTTCGATGTAGCGCGCCGCGGCGAGCAGGTGACCGTCGTCCATCGGGTACGAGGCGAACCGGCCCTGCCACAGGTGCCCGCGCCAGCCCTCGCGCGCGTTGACGTGACAGGTGTAGCGCCGGTGGGCCTCGCCGATGGCCCGACGCAGGCCGTCCCCGCCGGCCGGCACGGCGATCAGGTGCACATGGTTGGGCATCAGGCAGTAGGCCCAGATCTGCACCTGTCTCTCGGCGCACCACTGCGCCATGAGTTCGCGGTAGAGGGCGTAGTCCGTCTCGGTGAAGAACGTCTGCTGGCGGCGGTTGCCGCGTTGGGTGACATGGTGGGGGATGCCGGGCACGATGACACGCGCGAGGCGGGGCATGGGCTGAGGATACGCCAGGCGTGGGAAAGGGGTCAAGCGGAATTAAGTATGGTGTCCCCAAAATAGGGAAGTATGGTGTCCCCAAAATAGGGGAGGTGTGGTGCGATGGTGCAGCGAAGCGTGCGGGCCACGGCGCAGTCCCGGGGCGTCGGAGTACTCCCAGGAGGTTACGTTCAGATGGCGACGGCTCGATGGCTGCTCATTCCGGCTGTGCTCGCGGCTGTGTGCGGGCTCTGTCTGTGCGGCTGTGGCGACGACGACAGCGAGGGCGGGGACGAGGGCGTGGCACTGGGCGACAACCATGTCTATGCGGCGGGCGATAGCTGGGGCTACCGCCTGACCGGCACGTACACACCGTCGGGCGGGGCGGCCATCGCCTTCGGCCCGGCGGCAGCCACCCTGACCTATGACGCCACCGTCGTGGCGCTCGGGCTGGCAGCGGTGGACACGCAGTTTATCAAGCTTCAGGCAGACTTCGCGGTCGGCACGCACCATGACGAGCAGTTCCGGCATGCCTTCGCGATCACCCAGGACCGCAGCGGCGTCATTCAACTGGTGGGTCTCACCCCGCACCTGACGACCGCCTCCGACATGGAAGCGCTCTCGACCCCAATCGCCGGCCTGGACTTCGCCGGCTTCCCCACCACCAGTTGGACCGGCAGCGGCACGCTGCCCACGTACGGCGACTTCTCGGTGGACAGCGACTTCGAGGCTGCCGAGACCGTCAGCACCCCGCTGGGCAAGTTCCAGACCAACCGGGTGAAGGGCACCTACACCCTCGACGACTTCCCCGTCACGCTCACTACGTGGCTGAACCCGCAGGTGGGCATGTTCGTGCAGATGCGCGAGCAGTGGGAGGAGGCCGACGGCAGCACCATGGATCTGCTGTACCAGTTGACCTCCACGACTGTCGGCTACGAGCCCTGAGCGCGCCCGCCGGACGCGCTAACCCGATCTGCATGCACCTGCCGGAGACGGCCCTGTTGCTTCCGGGTTGTCTCCGGTGTGTTTGAGGCACAACCATGGATGACCTGGCCGCCCCCCCCCGCCCGCTGCGAGTTAGCCTGCTGTGGCCTGGTCTGTTGCTCCTGACCGACGGGTTGCTCCGTCTGCCGGGGCTCAGGGCCACGTGGGGGCATCTGACGCGCCCCCTGCCGCCGGGTGCGCCGTCCCTGGCCCTGTCGGCCCTGCACGGGCCGGTCGTCGCCCTCCTGACGCTGCTCGCGGCGGCGCTGGTGCTGAGTCGCCGTCCCGCCTGCGTGCGGCCGGCGCGGGTGTTGCTGATCGCGGCTCTGGGTGCCGGCCTACTGGCCCTCGCGGCGGTGCTCGGCCGGCTGCTGTCGCTGGACACACACGCGCTGAACGCCCCCGCGCGACAGGCCTCCCTGTCGCTCTCCCTGGCCGGCGCCCTGCCCGGCCTGCTGCTCGGGGTGTCTGTGCTGTGGCTGCTGTATCATCCCCTGACAACCGCGCCGGGAGCCGTCCGGCCGCGCGGCGCCCTGGAGGTCAGCCCCCCGGCCCTCGGCTTGGTCACGCTGCTGTTGCTTCTGGCCCGCCACGGCCTGCAGATGGGTCTGCGCCTGTCGCAGCTGCCGCGCCTGCTGAGCCTGCCGGAGGGCCTGCCCCCGGCCCTGACGGTCACCATGCAGGCGGGCATTCTGCTCAGCCTGCTGCTGGCACTCCTCCTGCTCGGCGGCTTCGCCCTCATCGCGGCGCGCCTTACGCCCGTCCGGCCGGTGGTCCTGGCGTCTCTGCTCGTGGCGGCCCTGCACAGCGTGGTGGCCGGCGCCCTGACCTGGGGGAGTGTGTGGCAGGGCCTGGCCGTGGTGCCCTTCGCTGCGCTGGTCGTGGCCCTCGGCGGCCTCATCGAGGCTCTGCTGCTGGCCGCGATGTGGCACAGCGCGCGCCCCACCGTCGGCCCTCCCAGAGGTGACGGCTTGTGATACGCTTGCAGGACCTGCCCAACCCCGTCTTCGGTCTCCCCGGAGTCAGCGTGCGCGACCCCGCGGCCCTCTGGCACGAGGGCCTCTGCTATCTCGTCTACACCCACCAGGCCGGCGGCTGGGGCGGGCCGATGTGCTGGCATGTCGGCCTGGTGACGACCCGCGACTTCCGCACCTTCTCCCCCGAGACGACCATCTCTCCGCCGGGCTATGCCTCGCCCGGCAACATCGTCCGCTGGCAGGACCGCTGGGTGCTCGTGGTGCAGTCGTACCCCTGGCCCAGCGAGATCGCCCTCCTGTTCTCGGACGATCTGGTCCACTGGTCGGCCCCCCGGCACATCATCCCCGCGGACACCGGGCCGGGCTGGGGCGCGGAGCATGGCCCCATTGACGGCTGGCTGTACCAGTATGAGGGACAGTGGCTGTGCGCGTGGGTGAACTTCCTGAAGGGGACCGACCACCGCGCCTTCGGCTGCCACGCCTCGGCGGACATGACGACCTGGGAGAACCTCAGCCCGGAGGCGCCGTTCATTGACGGCTCGGCGTACAACCACAACGGCGGGGTCGAGAACTGCGCCATCGTGCGCGAGGGCGAGGTCTGGCACTTCTTCGCCAGCGTGGGCATGAACCCCCAGCACCTGGCACACACGTCGGGGCCCTCGCCGTGGGACTGGCCGCCCCTGACCCCGGCGCAGGAGATCACGCTGCCGCTCGCGCCCTGGTGCGTCCACAGCCAGTCCGCACTCTTTGTGGACGACTGGCGCGACATCTGCGGGCAGTGGGCCATGATCTACCACGGTCTGGAGCGCCCGGACGGGGACGCCACCTTCGGGCTGGCCTTCGCGGACAACCTGTCGGACTGGTAGGGCTGGGAGACCGCGCACGACCCCGTGACAACAGGAGGAGTAGCCACCTCGCGCCCCCATCGGGAGATGGGCGGTGGGAATGTCCAGAGGGCAGCCAACGTCAGTCTGACCACAATCGCAGACCTGACGGAGGGTAGTCCGACAGTGAACACGTTGCAGTCGCCCGGCCTGGCCCGCACCGCGCGGGCCATTCGCGTCTCCAGGGACGCCGGCACGGATCGCGGCGAACGTGAGCCGGACACCCTCACCGCTCCCCGAGGAGGCACTCAGATGACAGACCCGCATGCCCGCCGCATGCCCGCCGTCCCGTATCTCACCGGCGTCCTCGCCATGGCGCTCTCTCTGGTGGCGAACGGCTGCCTCGCCGCTCCGGGCCAGGGCCGGGGTGGCCCTCGCGATGGCGGCAACCAGCCCCCACCCAACCGGACCTACGGCCTGGCCCAGACGCTGTCCGAACAGGGCCAACTGCACACCGTCGCCTTCAGCGGCTTCGCCTTTCTGACCGGCAACCTCGGTGCCGACTCCTTCTTCCCGCCCGGCAAGGTCGCCGACTGGTGGGGCTTCCAGTACCTGCGGGACAACGACCCCAGCCACCTGGGGCACAACACGGACTTCCTCACCAAAGCCGCCTACAACATGCTATATGTGCTGACGAGCGAGCAACGGGCGCAGCTCGTGGCCCTGGCGCAGCAGCAGGTCAGACCGATCAACGACTACGCCCTCGCCCGCTTCCCGCTCATGCAGGCCTTCCGGCGCCAGCTCACCCGGGACCTCCCACAGGGCTCGGCAGGCCTGAACAAGCCAGCCGTGCTCGCCTACTCCGCCGACCTGTACCGCCGCGACGGCGAGATGAGCCTGCAGCGGGCAGAAGTCATGGGCGGCATTCTCCACGGTTTGACCGCTCAGCAGCGCGCTTACCTCGACAAGCTCAAGGGCACGGGCATGGCGACCTGGCCCAGCATTCCCGAGCCGATGGACCGCCGCACCATGCCCCATGACGTGCATGTCGCCGTCATGACCTATGCCGGCGACATGTTCAGTTGGTACATGGGCAGCCTCGAGGCGGACGTGTACTTCTGCCCCGAGCGTCAGGGGACGTACTTCGGCGGGTTCTACCTCAAGGACGCGCCGGCGATGGGCAACCCCAACTACACCATCAGCGACCACCTCACCGGTGATGTCGGGGCGGTCATGCTGTCCAAACTCAGCCCCGAGCAGGCCCAGGCCATCACCGGCCTCGTGCCGGCGCAGGCGCCGCTGCTACAGGAGATCGTGAACACCCGCCGCGCCATCGCCACGCAACTGCGCCGCACCATCGCGGGCGACGCTGCCGACCAGGCTGAGGTGCTGGCCCTGTCGGAAAAGTATGGCCGGCTGGACGGTGAGATCATCTACGGTGATGCCATGGCCTTCGCTCAGGTCGGCCAGAGCCTCAGCGCCCAGCAGCAGGCCGACCTGGCTGCGCTGCGGCGGCAGATCGGGGTGGGCGTGCCGCAGGGCGCCTTCATCTACTCCACGCCTGTGCAGATGCCCGACATCGCGAACACCGACTTCCTGTTCGGAGTGAAGTGATGGTACACCGCCCGCCCTTCCGCCGGTGTCTGCTGATCGCGGCCGCTCTGCTGCTGGCCTATCCGGGCTGGCCGCAGGGCGGCGGCCGGGGTGGCGGCCGCCCTCGTGAGGTGGCGCTGCCCGCTGACATGCAGCCCCTCCTGGCGCTCTCGGCCGTCGCCGGCCGGCCTACCGACCGCGCTGTAGCCATCAATGTCCTGTCCGCCACGGCCGGCTCGGCCCGGGTGGACTACAGTACCGCGACAGGGCAAACCGGTCAGCACTCCGCACCCGTAGTGTGCTCGGCCAACGTGCCCGTGGAGATCGCCCTCACCGGCCTGCAGCCCGACACTGCTTACTCGTATCGCGTCCGCGTCGGCGAACAGCAGACGCCCGAGCAGGGCTTCCACACCGCCCGCGCCCCCGGCAGCGCCTTCACCTTTGAGGTCCAGGGCGATTCGCACCCCGAACGCCCACAGATGTTTGACGCCGGACTCTATGCGCAGACCCTCCGTGCCGCTGCGGCCGACCGCCCGGACTTCTACCTGACCCTCGGCGATGACTTCAGCGTGGACACGCTCCAGACCCCCACGGCGGAGGCAGTGGACCAGATCTACCGCACCCAGCGTCTGTTCCTCAGTCTCGTCGGCGCCCCGCTGTTCCTCGTCAACGGCAACCACGAGCAGGCCGCCCTGTGCAACCTCGACGGCACGCCCGACAACGTCGCGGTCTGGGCCGGCAACGCCCGCAACCGCTACTTCCCCCTACCAGCGCCGGACGGTTTCTACACCGCCGACGCCCGACCCGTCGAGCACATCGGGTTGCTGCGCGACTACTACGCCTGGACGTGGGGTGACGCGCTCTTTGCCGTCATAGACCCGTACTGGCATTCGCCGCAGCCGGTGGACAACGTCCGGGGCGGCCGCGACAAGGGGACACGGGACCTGTGGGAGGTAACGCTAGGCGACGAGCAGTACCGGTGGCTCCAGCAGACGCTGGAGGCGAGCAGCGCGAAGTACAAGTTCGTCTTTGCCCACCACGTGCTGGGCACGGGGCGCGGCGGCATCGAGGAGGCCGGCTGGTACGAGTGGGGCGGCCAGGACCGACGGGGGGTGTCTGAGTTCGCCCAGAGGCGGCCGGGCTGGGAGCTACCCATCCACCAACTCATGGCTCGCAACGGGGTCACGGTGTTCTTCCAGGGCCACGACCACATCTTCGCCAGGCAGCAACTCGACGGTGTCATCTACCAGTCGCTGCCACTGCCGGCAGACCCGTACTATGCGCTCTACAACCGCGATGCCTACCGCACGGGCGACGCCTTGCCGGGGTCAGGACGGGTGCGGGTGACGGTGGCGCCCGACAAGCTGACAGTTGACTACATCCGCTCGTTCCTGCCCAAGGACGGGAGTGCCGACCACCAGGACGGCGAGATTGGATATAGCTATGCAGTTGCCGCCCGTCAGTAGGTGGGTAGCAGCAGCCGGCGCGGTGGCGCTGGTGCTGCTGGTGCAGGCCGAGCCGCAGGCTCCGCGGGGCCAGCGTCCACCGCAGGACCTGTCGCCTTGCTTCCATGCCGAAGTGCCGGCGCACCCGTTCGACGTCATCCTGGGCCGACCGACGGATGCCTCAGTCACGGTCAGCGTGCTGTCCTACACGGCGGCGGAAGGCTACGTCGAGTGGGGCACACAGCCGGGGCAGTATGTGAGCCAGACAGCGGCAGTCAAGCTCCCCGCCGGGCAGCCGGTGGAGATGCTATTGCGGCCGCTCGCACCGGACACGGCGTATTGGTACCGCCTACGCACCCGCGCGACCTCGGGCGACGTCGGCGTGAGCGACAAGTACCACTTCCACACCGCCCGTCCATCCGGCAGCCCCTTCACCTTCACCATCACTGCCGACCCGCACCTGGACGAGCGCACCGACATCGGCCTGTACGCGACGACGCTGCGCAACGCACTGGCGGACAACCCGGACTTCCACCTCGATCTCGGTGACACGTTCATGTGCGACAAGGTCCGCCCCCTGGGCCAGCCGATCCTGCCGATGTATCTGGCGCAGCGCTACTACTTCGGGTTGCTGTGCCCGTCCGCCCCGCTGTTCTTCGCGACGGGCAACCATGACGGCGAGACCGGGAACGAGGACCCGGAGGCCGTGGCGCTGCGCCGGCAGATGCTGCCCGGCCCGCGCCCGGACGGCTTCTACACCGGCAACGAGGACGACGCGCAGGCGAACTACTATGCGTGGACCTGGGGCGACGCGCTGTTCATTGTGCTCGACCCGTTCACCTACACGACCGCCCGCGTCCGGACCGCAGACGACAACTGGAACCGCACACTCGGGGAGGCGCAGTACCGCTGGCTGCAGCGCACGCTGGAGGAGACTCGGGCCTCCCTCAGGTTCGTCTTCATCCACCACCTGGTCGGCGGTCTGGACCGGAACGGGCGGGGTGGGGCCGAGGCGGCGCGCTACTTCGAGTGGGGGGGACGCAGTCTGGACGGCACGGATGAGTTCGCCCGCCGGCGCCCCGGATGGGGCCTGCCGATCCATCAGTTGCTGGTCAAGCACGGAGTCAGCGCCGTCTTCCACGGCCACGACCACTTCTACGCGCGACAGGAACTCGGCGGGGTTGTCTACCAGGAGGTGCCACAGCCAGGCTGGGTCGGCGGTGAGCGGGTGGTCGAGGCGGCGAGCTACGGCTACGCCACCGGAGAGATCATGGCCAGTTCGGGTCACCTGCGCGTGAAGGTCAGACCGGGGGAAGCCACGGTATCCTACGTGCGCTCATATCTGGCCCCCCAGGAGACCAACGGGCGCCGGAACGCCCAGGTGGCGCACACCTACACGTTGCGCGCCACCGCCCCGGCCCCCTAGTCTTCCCCGACGACGCAGACCTCTTGTTCCAGCCAGACGCCGTGCTCGTCGTGAACGCGGTTGCGCACCTGCTCGATCAGTTGCAGGACATCGCTGGCGGTGGCGCCCCCGACATTGACGATGAAGCCGGCGTGCTTGGCCGAGATCTGCGCCCCGCCGATGGTCAGGCCCTTGCAGCCGCTGCAGTCGATGAGCCGCCCGGCGAAGTCCCCCGGCGGACGCTTGAAGATGCTGCCTGCGCTCCGCTCCTTGAGCGGCTGTCGCGACAGGCGCTTCTCGATCGTCTCGTACATCGCCCGGCGGATGTCCGCCGGGAGCCCCTCGACCAGTTCGAACTCGACCTCGAGGACGACCAGGGGCTGCTGCTGCAAGGCGCTATGGCGGTACGAGAAGTCCAGGTCGGCGGGCGTCAGGTCCAGGTGCCCGCCCTCGGTGTTGAGGACGGTGACACGCCTGACGGTCTGGCCGACCTCGCCCCCGTTGGCGCCGGCGTTCATCCATACGGCGCCGCCGACGGTGCCGGGGATGCCGGCGGCCCAGGCCAGTCCGTCCAATCCGCCCTCCGCGGCCTGGACACAGAGGCGGTCGAGGCCGGCGCCACTCTGGGCGATCAGACGGCGGCCCTGGCGGCGGATGGCGCCGAGGGCCTCACCCAGCTTGATGACCACCCCGCGGAAGCCCCCGTCGCGGACGACGATGTTGGTGCCGTTGCCGATGACGAGGGTCGGCAGACCGGCCTGCCGGCAGGTCTGCAGGAGCGCCGCCAGGGCTGAGGTGTCGGTGGGTACGGCGAGAATGTCTGCCGGGCCGCCGATGCCGAACGAGGTGTGCCGTGACATCGGCTCGTGCTCGAAGAGCTCCACCCCGGCCAGCCCGGCCAGTGCGTGCGTGACAGTTGCTGACATCTACTGCTCCGTCGGCTGGGCTTCGTCGCCCGTCTCGGCCTGCGCGGCGGGTTCGGCCGGCGCAGCCGCCTGGTCCGCGGGCACGGCCTCCTCGGCCGGCTTGCCTGCCACATCTTCGTCGGTGATCGGCGCCGCCTCTTCCTTGTCGCCCAGGTTGGCCACGGCCTCGCGCGTCTTGGCGGTTAGGTCGGCGGCCTTCTCACGGACAGCCCCCGCCTCCTTCTTGACGGCCTCGCTGCCGGCTTCCACCAGCTTCGAGGCTCGCTCGCGGGCCACCTTGGCTTCCTTCTTGACGGTCTCCCCGGCGGTCTCGGTGAACTTGGCGGCCTTCGCACGGACGACCTTGGCTTCCTTCTTCACTGTCTCGCCGGCCGTCTCGGAGAGCTTGGTCGCCCGGGCGCGGACGACCTCGGCCTCCTTCTTGACGGTCTCGCTGCCGGTCTCGTACAGCTTCTCGGCCTGCTCGGAGACCTGCTGGACCTGCTTGCGGGCGCCCTCGCTCCACTGCCCGAAGCGGCTGCGCCAGCCGCCGGCCTCGCGGCCCAGTTGCTGCACTTGCTCGTCGGGCAGGATCACTGCGTCACGCCCGTGGATCGTTCCGGGCAGCACCGGCAGGATCAGCACACCGTCAGCGAGGTCCTTCAGCGGGCCGCTGGAGACCTCGTACCGCGTGACGACCTTGTCGTAGGGGTCAATGAAGACGGAGGACACAGTGCCCAGACGCTTGCCCGAGGCGGTGAAGACGGCCAGCGGCTCAGGCGAAAGCTGCTTGCGGCTCTCGAGGTCGGGGGTCGCGGACAGCACGGTCGCCACGGTCTTGCTCGAGACCATGATGACATCGCTGCCGATGGTCTTGATGTCGGCCGCCAGCACACCGCGGTCGCCCGCCCCGTCGCTCACGATCAATCCCAGCACGGCGCCAGTGGCCAGGTCCACCACCACCTGGCTGACGGTGCCGACATTGGCGCCTTCCTCAACGGAGAGGACGCGCAGACCGACAATGGATCTGATCTCACGCATGATAACCCCTCGCTTCGTACGGCTGAGTGGTTGCGATTCAGGCGTCGCCCAGAGCCTGCCAGGCCTTCTGCGAGGTGCGTCCATAGCCCTGGAGACTGCCCACGTCCCAGCGCTCCTCATCGGGCTGTAGCGGCATGGCGAAGGCGAGGCGCTCCTGGGCCAGGGCACGCAACGCGTCCGTCAACTGGACCTCGCCGCCATGGCCCGGCTTCACCTCGCGCAGGGCGTCGAACACGTCGTGCGTCAGGACATACCGCGCGCATACCGCGAGCCGGCTGGGCGCCGCGTCCGGGCCGGGCTTCTCCACCAGGTCCAGGGCGCGTACGCTACCCCCCGGTCCGTCCGGGCCGGGCTTGATGATGCCGTACCGGGACGTATCCGCCAGCGCCACCGTCTGTGCGGCGATGACTGCCGCGGCGCCCGCTTCGGCGTACACCTGCAGCATCCGCCGGGCCAGTCCGCCGAACTCATTGCCCCAGATCACCGCATCGCCGAGGGCCACGAACACGTCCCCGGGGACCTCGTCAGCGGCCGCCAGGACGGCATCGCCCAGCCCTCGCGGCTCCTCCTGCGCCGCGTAGCGCAGGCTCAACCGGGCCCACGCCTCATCGGCTTCGCGCAAGGCGGCGAAGTGCTCGACGATGGCCTCCTTGTTGTTCCCGATGACGATGACGAAATCCTGCAAGCCGGCAGCCTCCAGCTCTTCCACCACGAGCTGAATGGCCGGCTTGGGCCCCAGCGGCAGCATCTCCTTGGGGATCGAGTACGTCAGGGGAAACAGCCGCGTTCCTCGACCGGCGGCCGGAATCACGGCAGTGACAGCAGCCATCACAGCATACCTCGGTAGCTCCCGCCGCGGCTCATCACAGTCAGGCGGGCAAACAAAAGCCTGGATTCCGCCCGCCTATGGCGGCGCTGGAGACCAGGCCGGAGAGAACGAATGGAGCCAGCGAGCAGACTTGAACTGCTAACCTGCGCATTACGAATGCGCTGCTCTGCCATTGAGCTACGCTGGCCCGACAGAACTGCCACAACCCCACGGCAGATCGTCGCCGCGGGCCGCCGTTGAGGCTTCTGGCAGCGGACCTGAAGTATACCCGCTGCCCCCCGCCAAGTCAAGCTCCGGGCAGGCGTCGGCCGACCTGCCCGCGCCACTGATCCTGGTCAAGTCACGCCCGGCCCGCCGCGCCCGTGCGCTCGATCCAGCGCTCCACGACTGCCGCCATCTCCCCCGTGGCCACTGCCATGGCCTGCGGAATCCACAGGTTGCGCCCTGCCTGCCACTGGTCCAGGAGTGACTGGCGCACCGTCGTGATCAGATCGGTGGCGACATTCACCTTGGCGATGCCCAGCGAGATCGCGCGGCGCAGGTCCTCGTCGGGGGTGCCGCTGCCGCCGTGCAGCGCCAGGGGCACCTGGACCGCCTCGCGGATGCGCGCCAGGCGGCCGAAGTCCAGCTGCGGCAGCGTTGCGTAGTGCCCGTGGGCATTGCCGACGGCCACGGCGAGGCAGTCCACGCCGGTCGCGGCCACGTAGTCGGCGGCCTCCTCCGGATCGGTCAGCGCGGCGCCCTCACCACCCTCGACCGCCGTTACGCTGGCCTTGCCGACGACCCCCAGCTCCCCCTCCACGCTCACCCCACGCGGATGTGCCAGGCCGACAACCTCGCGCAGGGCCGCGACATTCTCTGGCAGGGGCCGGGTCGAGTAGTCCAGCATCACGGACGTGTGGCCCGCATCCATGCACTCCCGCACGCGCTCCAGCGAGTCGCCATGGTCGAGCAGCAGCGCGGCGCGAACCTCATAGGCCGGGAGCAGCGCGCGGACGACGGCGCCGATCGCGGCCGGCGCCAGCATCGGGTAATCCGCGGGAGCAGTCATGAGAATGACGGGCGCACGCAGTCGCTCCGCCACGCGCAGGACGGTCTGTACCGCCTCGGCGCACCATACACAGAAGGCCGGCACGGCATAGCCGGCGGCATAGGCTTCGGATAACAGATCGGACATGGGCAACAAAGGCATGAGTGCTCCCGGTACCTCGGTCTCAGGCGGCGGCGTGGGTGGGGGAGACGCCCACCGGCTCGGCGGAGGCGGTCGTGCCGGGGGTTGCGGGCCCCGGCGGGGCCGCCCGACGAACGCAGCCCTGCAGCAACATGGCTGGATTCCGACGGAGAGTTTCGGGAGCGGAGGTGCGGACACCTGCAGTCAGGACAGGGCGGTGGCCAGCGCGGTAGCCGCTACGGCGTGCCCTAGCGTTCGCTATGGTGTGCCATAGCGCACGAGGTTGCTGACGTCCTTGTACGTCAGCGCCACGAACAGGAGCATCACGAAGGCGAAGCCGAGGATGCTGACGGCCAACTCGAGCCGGGGGCTGACCCGCCGGCGGATGATCGCCTCGAAGCCCAGTAGCACGATGCGGAAGCCGTCGAACGGGGGGAAGGGGAAGAGGTTCATGACGGCCAGGATGGAGCTGATGATGCCGCCCCAACTGAGCACGGCGTCCCAGCCGATGCGCGCGCGTTCGGCGCTGATGGCCATGATGGCCACCGGCCCGGCCAGTTCCGCCTCGACCTCATGGCGCAGCATGGCCTGTACCGAGACGATGACCGTGGCCGCCGACCCGACCGTGCTGAGCACCCCGAGCTTGAGCGCCTGCACCGGGCCGACCGGCTGCGTCGCCCCCCGCAGCACGACCCCGATGCGGCCGATCTCGCGGATGCGCGAATAGAGCGTCCCCTGGGCATCCCGGGCCGTGTACCGCCCGTGCCCCACTTCGGTCAGCGCCGGCAGCGCCAGCAGCGCTCCCTCGCGTCTCACGTTCACCGTGACCTGCTGGTTGGGCCGCGCGGCAATGTAGCCGACCAGCGCCGTCTGGGTCAGCGGGGCGAACTGCACCCCGTAGCTGCGCTGCAGCGCCTGCTGCGCGTCCTGGTCGGCGACCCGGCCCAGCCCCGCGGGTACCGGGAGCGAGAGCACCTTCTCCTGGTCCCGGATGCTCGTGGCGTTCAGATCCAGCACCATCACGGCCGCCTTGCCACCCTTGGCCCGGCGGAGGGCCGCCAGCATCTCGACCGGGGTGTTGACTTCGGCGCCGTCCACGCGCTCGATGATGTAGTCCTTCTTCAGGCCGGCCTTCTGGCCCGCGCCGCTCTGCACCGCGCTCAGCTCCAGTGAGTAGGTCTGCCCATCCACGCCGACAATGCAGTCGCCCCCGCGCAGACCGGCCCGCTGGGCCGGGGAGCTGGCCGCGACCTTGGAGATGTAGATGCCCTGGTCGTCCGGGTTCGGCACACCCTGCCACGCCGTGACGGCGGTGAACAGCACGATGGCCAGGAGGATGTTGGCCACGCTGCCGGCGACAATGACCAGCGCCCCCTGCCAACGCGGGCGGGTGTGGAAGCCGCGCACCACATACTCGGCGCCCGGCTCCATCCCGGCGATCCTGACGTACCCGCCGACCGGGAAGATGTTCAGACGGTACAACGTCTCGCCTCGCCGCCGCTGCAGGAGCGCCCGCCCGAAGCCCAGGGCGAACTCCTCGACATGCATCCCGGAGAGCTTGGCGAGCAGGAAGTGCCCTGCCTCATGGCACAGCAGGCACAGGCCCAGCACCACGACGATCGCGGCGCCGCTATTCAGATAGGTCAGGACGGAATTGAGCATCGCGCTCTCTTTGCGTTCAGTGTGTGTGCGGGCTCTGCCGGCGCTACTGCGCCGCCCACGCCCGTACGTACTCGCCCGCCCAGCGATCGGCCGCCACGGCCTCCTCGATGCTGCGGACGTCACCGCCTGGATAGGCGTTCAGGGCCCGCTCGATGGCATCGGGGATGCCCATGAAGCCCAGACGGCCCTGCAGGAACAGCTCGACGGCCGCCTCGTCAGCGCCATTGAGCGCCGCCGGGTAGCCGCCGCCGGCCTCCGCGGCCTGCCGCGCCAGCCGCAGGCATGGGAACTTGGCGACATCCGGCTCCGCGAACGTCAGCGGCGAGGCCTGCGCCAGGTCCAGCCGGGGCAGCTCGTTGCGCACGCGCTCCGGGTGGAAGAGCGCCACCTGAATCGGGGTGCGCATGTCCGGCCATCCGAGCTGCGCCAGCACGCTGCTATCGGCGAACTCCACCAGCGAGTGAATGATGCTCTGGTGGTGCACCACGACCTCGATCTGGCTGAACTCCACCCCGAACAGCCACTTGACCTCAAAGACCTCGAAGCCCTTGTTGGCCAGAGTCGCCGAATCAATCGTCACCTTGCGGCCCATGCGCCAGTTGGGGTGGCGCAGAGCCTGGTCCGGCGTGACCTGCGCCAGCTCCTCACGGCTGAGCTTGGCGAACGGCCCGCCTGATGCCGTGAGCAGGATGCGCTCCACGGCCTCACGCGGCTGGCCCTGCAGACACTGGAAGATGGCCGAGAGCTCGCTGTCCACGGGCAGCAGCCGCGCCCCGGAGCGCTCGGCCAGCGCCGTCACGACCGCGCCGGCCATGACCAGCGGCTCTTTGTTGGCCAGGGCTACGTCCACGCCCTGGCGCAGGGCCGCCGCCAGCGGCAGCAGCCCCGCCGCCCCCGAGATGGCCCCCACCACCAGGTCCGGCTGCGTCTGGTCCAGCAGCCGCTCCAGCCCGGCCTCGCCGGCCAGCACCTGCGCATGGGGCAACTGCTCGGCCACGGCGTGTGCGGCGGCCTCGTCCGTCAGGCACAGCCGGGAAACATCGAACGTACGCGCCTGGGCAGCGATCAGGTCGGTGCTGCGCCCGGCGACGAGGCCCACGACCTCCAGCCGCTCCGGGTGCGCCGCCACGATCTCCAGCGTCTGCTTGCCAATGGACCCGGTCGAACCGAGAATGACGACACGTTTGCGGACCATGTTACCTCTGACGAAATGCTGCGTCTGCAGCGCGCAGGGCGCTCATCCCTGGAGCGCGGCTCTCCAGAGCCGCAGTCCCATCTGCGCGCGTGAGGACACGCGCGCCCACGCGACAAGCCGCAGTCCCATCTGCGCGCGTGAGGACACGCGCGCCCACGCGACAAGCCGTAGTGCGGGCTTCCAGCCCGCCCTTGGTCGGGTCGTCTGACTCTGGGCCGGCTGGAAGCCCGCACTACACCCAGGAAGAACCCATCTCCCCATCCCCTCATCCCCTCATCCGACCATCCCGCGCTCTCGCCTCACCAGCCCTCCGACTTCCACTGGAACGGGATCTCCGGGTCGAACGGGTCGCGGCGCAGTTCGTCCGGGGCGGCGTAGTTGTATAGCTCGGTGGGTAGGTTCAGCACCACCGCGGTCTCGCCGCCCACGGCCATGAAACCATGCCAGACCAGCGGCGGGATGCACACCAGGGCCGGGCTCAGGGCGCCGATGACGACGCTCTGTGTCTGCCCGCGGGTGCTGCTGTCGGGCCGGTCGTCATACAGGCCGACCTTCAGGTTGCCCGCCAGGCAGCAGAAGTAGTCAACCTGCAGGCGATGGCAGTGCCAGGCCTTGACGATACCGGGGAAGCAGGCGGACACGTAGGCCTGCCCGAACTGCTGGAAGAGCTCGTCGTCGCTGCGGAGGATCTCCATCAGGTAGCCGCGCTCATCCACATGCCGGGTCAGCTGCTTGATGACCACACCCTCAATCATGGGCCAACCCTCCCGCCGCTGTCACTCATCACCGGGCATCAGGACGCCGATGGCGTGAGTCGTGAACCACTGCTGGGCCAGGGCCACCAGGTCCTGGCCGGTGATCGCTTCAATGCGGCTCTCGGCCTGCCACGCCAGGTTGACGTCGCCGCCGTACAGCTCGTAGCACGAGATGGCCTTGGCCAGGCCGGCGTAGTCCAGGCGCAGCCGGGCATAGGAGTTGATGAGGCGGCTCTTGGCGCGCTCCATCTCGGCGGCTGTGGGCGGCTCGGACTGCAGGACGACGAACTGCCGGAGCAGCGCCATCCGCGCCTGCTCCATCTGCCGAGGCGCCATGACCATGTGCAGGATGAGCAGCGGTCGGGGCTGCGCCATGGGGGCGATGGCCGTCACGGCCGCGGGCTCGTCGCCACGGCTGGCGATGCGGTTGAGGCCCAGTCCGGCGCGCAGCGCCGGATCCCGCTCCAGCCGTCCCCCCTTGCCCTCCAGCAGCGTATACACCAGTTGGGCCTTCAGGAAATCGGGCGTCCCGTAGCCTGGAGCGGGGACTCCGACCATCACCGAAACGCCGCGCCAGCCCGGGGCCTGCGCCACGTAGATGCGGGGCGCCGCGCCGAGGCTTGCGGTCTGCGTCGGGACCCTCGTCCGGCCGGCCGGGCAGGCCGAGGTCGCCAGCGCCGCCAGGTCCACCAGGTCGCCCGTCGCGCGCGGGCCGATCAGCGTCAGCACCGCGTTGCCCGGCGTCATGTAGGTCGCGCGAAAGGCGGCGACATCGGTAGCCGTCAGGGCCTTGAGCGTCTCCGCCGTGCCCTGCACCGGCTGCGCCAGCGGCGCCCGGCGCCCGAAACAGGCCTTGAGGAGGCTGTAGTAGGTCTGCTCGACCACGGTGTTGGTGTCGTCGCGCTCGTTGGCCAGGAGCAGCTCGCGGGCGGCCTGCAGGTCCTCCGGCTTCACTGGCTGCTGGCCCAGCAGCATCCGGCCGGCCAACTGCACCGCCTGCGGCAGCATGTCATCGGTCACGTGACCGCGGATCTCGCAGTAGTCACACTCGGTGTTGGCGACGAGGCCGGCGCGGGTCCCGCGCAACTGCTGCCCCAACTGCTCCCACGGCTCCTGCTTGAGCAGCTCACGCAGTTGCACCTGCAGGACCTGCTGGCTCAGTGCCGCCACTCCAGCCCGCGTGGGGGCGATGCCCGCCGGGTCGTAGCGCACGGCCAGGTGCAGGCCGGCGACCGCCGAGCCCCGGTCCTCGACGGCCAGCACCGTTAGGCCGTTAGGCAGGACCACACGCTTGAAGTTGGGCGCCGCCTGCGCCGAGGTGAGGACGAGAATGGACAGGCCAATCGGGAGCAGGTGTCTCATGGCAGCATCGCCGCTGCATCGGGCTGGCTGCCCTTGGTCCCGCGCATGATCGCGAGAGCATAGTTGTCCGGCTTGTAGTAACGCGCCGCAACCTGCTGGAGCTGTGCCGGGGTGATCTGCATCACCTGCTCGATGTAGTCAATCGCGAAGCGGTAGGTGTCAATGCTGGCGTAGAAGCCCATGGAGCCGACCTGGTCGTCCAGCGCCTCGTTGCTGAAGGCGTACTCGGCGTATAGCAGCCGCTTGGCCCGGTCCAGTTCCTGGTCGCTCACCGGCTCCTCGGCCAGGCGCTGCATCTCCTTGACGATCGCCACCTGCGCCTCCTCTTCCCGCCCGGGCCGCACCACGGCGGTAACGGTCAGCAAGCCGGGCTGCTTCTGGGTCAGGAACTCCACATCGGCGGTGAGCAGCACCTTCTGTTCATTGATGAGCCGGGTGTTCAGCCGCCCCACACCGCTCTGTCCCAGCAGCGTATAGATCAGATCGGTGGCACACACCGCCGGCTTGTCGTCAATCGCCGGGGCGCGCCAGCCGAACGACAGCAGGCTGATGTCGCGCGAGACCGGCTCGGCCTTGACGCGCGTCTGCGTCAGCGGCGGGTCCACAGGCGGCTCCTGCCAGCCCGTGTCCCGCGCCGGCAGAGCGGCCGTGAGCTGCTTCACCCGCCCCTCCAGCCACG
Source organism: bacterium (assembly GCA_021372615.1). Taxonomy (NCBI): domain Bacteria; species bacterium. Next base: position 27,667 of record JAJFUB010000125.1, read on the forward strand.
TCGGGTCCACATCCCCCGCCGCCAGCAGCGTCGCATTACCCGGCACATAGAAGCGCCGGTAGAACTGGTTGGCGGTGTCGTAGGTCAGCTTGTCCACATCGGCGATCAGGCCGCCGATGGGCCGGCCGTACGGATGCTTGTCGAACGCCAACTGCCAGAGCATCTCGTCCAGGTACAGGTCCACGCGGTCGCGGCGGTCCACGATCTCGCGTTTCACCACCGACACCTCGCGCATCATCTGCTGCTCGGTGAAGCCGGCCTCGAAGACCGCCTTGAGCAGCACCGGCAGCACGCGCTCGAGGTAGCGGCTGGCGACGACCACGTCCACATGGGTGAAGTCGCGCAGCGTGACGGCGTCAATCCGCCCGCCCAGCGACTCGATGAACGGCGCGAGCATCTGCTCATCATCGCCGGTGGTCTCAAAGAGGAGGTGCTCGACGAGGTGGGCGGCCCCGGCGGTCGCAGCGGTCTCGTGGCGGCTACCAGCCCGGACATACAGCCCCAGGGCCGCGACCGGCCACTGCCGCTCCTCCTTGACCACGAGCTTCAGGCCGTTGGGCAGCGTCTTCTCGGTGACCTTGCTGGCATCGAGGATCGGCGCGCGGGGGGCCGCCAGGGCCCCCGCCACCAGCAGCAAGGCTGCTGCCAGACAGATGAACCGTCGCATGTTCGACCTCTGCCATAGATGATGCTCGGGGACGCCGCCTCGCCCTGCGTCCCCGTGCTGATGAGCCACCAACGTCTTCGCCCCCCGCCGCCGGCGCACCTGCCGCCCCGACGGCCTACCCCGGCGCCACGTAGCTCGCCAGGATCTTCTTGACGCCCTGCTTGGGGAAAGCGATGACTAGTTCCGGGTCTTCGCCCTCACCCACCGAGACCACCACGCCCCCGCCGAACTTCTTGTGCACGATGCGACTGCCCGCCCGGTACGGACACGCGGCGGCCGGCTTCTCGGCCCCGTCCGCTTTCTTCTTGGGCTTGACCGGGATCGGCTGGTTGGGCTCCGGGCGAGCCCGGCGGCGACCACGCTCCGCGGGCGGCTCGGGCGCTGCGGGCGCCGGCTTGGCGTCGGCCGCTTCGGCGGCCTCGCGCTCGGCCAGCAGCCGCCCGTTGTGCTTGGCTCTGTTGATCAGGGCCACGATGTCAATCTGCCGCTGGCCCGGCTGGCGGCCCGTGGCGTCATCCTCATCCGCGGGCGGCTGGGGCGACAGCAAGCTGTTCAGTTCGCCCCGCCGCTCGATGCAGTGCCCCGGCAGGTCCTCCAGAAACCGCGAGGGCCGCTGCGGGCGGCGGCTGCCGAAGATCATGCGCGAGCGGGCATGTGTAATGTATAACATCCGCCGCGCCCGGGTTATTCCCACATAACACAGCCGGCGCTCCTCCTCGATCTGGAAAGCGTCGCCCATGGAGCGCTCGTGGGGGAACACGCCCTCCTCCATCCCGACCATGAACACGATGGGGAACTCGAGGCCCTTGGCGCTGTGCAGCGTCAGCAGCGACACCTGGCTGTCCATCTTCTCGGCCTGGTCAATGTCGGCGATCAGGGCCACGTGCTCCAGGAAGCCCGTCAGCGTCGGCTCCTCATTGCGCTCGGTGAAGCGCGCGGCGACCGTGACCAGCTCCATGAGGTTGTCGGCCTTGTACTTGTCCTCGGCCTTCTCGGAGTTGACGTAGTGCGGCAGCAGGCCGGTCTGCTCGAACGTCTGGCGGACCAGCTCGGGCAGCGGCATGTGCTCGACCAGGTCGCGCAGCCGGCGCATGATGTCCATGAAGTCGGCGACTGCGGCAACGGCGCGGGGGGCCAGCTCCTCGATCTCGTGCACCCGCCGGCACGCCTCCTCCAGCGAGATCTCCTCCCGGTGGGCCAGCCGATCCAGCGCCGACACGGTCTTGTCGCCGATGCCGCGGGTCGGCACATTGATGATGCGGCGCAGCGAGATGCCGTCGGCGGTGTTGTTCAACGCCCGCAGGAAGGCCAGCGCGTCCTTGATGATGGCGCGGTCGTAGAACCTGAGCCCGCCCACGATCTCGTACGGCACGCCCGCCTCCAGCAGATATTGCTCAAAGACGCGGGACATCGCATTGGTGCGGTAGAGGATGGCGTAGTCGCCGGGCCGGGCATTGCCGCACTGGGTCTGGGCCCGGATCATGTTGACGACCCACTCCGCCTCCTCTTCCTCGTTGATGGCGTTGTAGATGACGATGTCGTCGCCGGGCTGGTTCTCGGTCCACAGGCGCTTGTCGGCCCGCGCCTCGTTCTGCTTGATGACCTCATAGGCGCATTCGAGAATCTTCTGGGTGCTGCGGTAGTTCTGCTCGAGCTTGATGACCTGCGCCTGCGGGTAGTCTTGCTCGAAGGCCAGGATGATCCCCACATTGGCCCCGCGCCAGCCGTAGATGCTCTGGTCGTCGTCGCCCACCACGCAGATGTTGTTGCGCTTGCCGCCCAGAAGCTGCACCAGCCGGTACTGCGCGTGGTTGATGTCCTGGTACTCATCCACCAGCACATAGTCGAAGCGGTCCTGGAGGCGGCGCAGCACCGAGGGCTTGGTGTCCAGCAGCTCCACCGCGCGCATCAGCAGGTCGTCGAAGTCCAGCGCCTGATTGGCGGCCAGGCGGCGCTGGTAGTGGGCGTACACCCGCTGGGCCATGTCGTCGAGGCTGCCCTTCTTGGTGCGCCGGTACTCCTGCACCCCGACCAGCTCGTTCTTGGCGTTGCTGATGCGGCTGAGGATCTCGGTGGGGGAGTACTTCTCCTCGCCGTCGGAGTCGCCGTCCAGCAGCGAGAGGGCTTCCTTGACGATGGCGAGCTGGTCGGAGTCGTCGTAGATGGAGAAATTGTGGGGGATGCCGATGGCCTCCCCCTCGGCGCGCAGGATGCGGGCGCAGATGGAGTGGAAGGTCCCCGCCCACAGGCCCTTGGCCCGGGCGCCGATGAGCCCCTTGATGCGCTCCTTCAACTCCCCGGCGGCCTTGTTGGTGAAGGTGACGGCGAGGATGTTGCCGGGGTCAATGCCGCACTCCTCGACCATGTGGGCGATGCGGTAGGTGAGCGTGCGGGTCTTGCCGCTGCCGGCCCCGGCGAAGATGAGCACCGGCCCGTCAATGATGGCGGCGGCCTTGCGTTGTTCGGGATTGAGCTTGTCGAGCAGAGATGCCAAATGGATCACCAGGTAGGAACAAGGTACGCACCCCGGCGCGGGGTGCGTACGGTAGTCGCCAGGCGTTCTCGGCCCGGCTAGCGGTACACGCGGCCGCGCGGGGCCACGCGGACGATGGTGACCTCGTGGGCCGCGTCGTCAACGGCGTAGACAATGCGGTACGCCCCGACCCGACCACGGTAGTAGCCACGCAACTTGCCCTGCAACATCGTGCAGCCAAGCGGACGGGGGTCGTCACGGAGACCTTCGATGAAGTCCCCGACACTCGTCCTGACATCCTGGGGCAGGCCGACAGCTTCCTTCCGCGCGCTGCCCTTGAAGGATATCGTGTACCTCAAAGCCCCATCTCCGCCTTGACCTGCTCCCACGGAATGACGGGGTCGTTCGGGTCGGCCATCCTGGCGTCGGCGACGGCGATATCGGAGGCGTCCTCCAGCACCTGCTCGATGGCGCTTCGTATCAGCGCCGAACGGCTGGTACCCAGTGCTTCGGCCAGTTGGTCTATCTGTTGCAACAGACCGACCGATAGGTTGATGTTGACGGCTACTCTACGGGCCTGAGGATCGGCCAAGCGGGGCATAGCGCAACTCCCTGTATGTATGTACATATCATCATACAAGCCGCCCGACCGCCCGTCAAGTCGCCCGGACGCCCTACAGCCCTGCCTCCGTCCCCTCGCCCGCGCACTCCATCGCGATCCCGTGCGCCTGGCAGTACTTGACCCCAGCCGCGATGAAGCCCCGGAACATCGGGTGCGCGCGGTTCGGGCGCGACTTGAACTCCGGGTGGAACTGGCTCGCCAAAAAGAACGGGTGGTCCGGCAGCTCGATCATCTCCACCAGGTCGCCCTCGGGCGAGGTGCCGCAGAAGACCATGCCCTGCTCCGCCAGCTGCTCGCGGTAGGCGTTGCTGACCTCCAGACGGTGGCGATGGCGCTCCGAGATCTCGCGGCTGCCGTACAGCTTCTCGGCCAGCGAACCCTCCTTGAGCACGCACGGGTACGCGCCCAGGCGCATCGTCCCGCCCAGCCGCGTGATGTACTCCTGCTCCTTGAGGTAGATGACCACCGGGTGCGGGGAGCCCTCGTCGAACTCCCGGCTGTGGGCGCCCTCCAGGCCGCAGGCGTGGCGGGCGAACTCGATCACGGCGATCTGCAGCCCCAGGCACAGGCCCAGGTACGGGATGCCGTTCTCGCGCGCGTACTGCGCGGCGCGGATCTTGCCCTCGATGCCGCGGTCGCCGAAGCCGCCGGGCACCAGGATGCCGCAGACATCGCCCAGCAGTTCGTCTACCGTCTCATCGGTGACCTTCTCGGAGTCCACATACTTGATCTCGACATTGACCCGGTTGTGGATGCCGCCGTGGCGGATGGCCTCGGTCACCGACAGGTAGGCATCGTGCAGGTCCATGTACTTGCCGACCATGGCGATGCGCACCGTGCCGCTGGGGTGGTTCAGCCGGCCGAGCATGTCCTGCCACTCGGTCATGCTCAGGGGGCGGCGCGGCAGGTGCAGCGTATCGGTGGCCAGGTCCGCGATGCCCTGACGCTCCATCGCCATCGGGATCTCATACAGCGAGCTGGTCAGGTCCACGGCCTCGATGATGTTCTCGATGGGCAGGTCGCAGAACAGCGCCAACTTGGCGCGGATGCTCTTGTCCAGCGGGTAGGCCGTGCGGGCGACCAGGATGTCGGGCGAGATACCGACCCGTCGCAGCTCCTGGACCGAGTGCTGCGTCGGCTTGGTCTTCAGTTCGCCCACCGTGCCCAGGTACGGGATCAGCGTGACATGAACGTAGCACACATTCTCGGGGCCCACATCGCGGCGCATCTGACGGATGGACTCCAAGAAGGGCAGGCCCTCGATGTCGCCGACCGTGCCGCCGATCTCCACCAGGCACACGTCCTTGCCGTTGGCGTACTGGCGAATGCGTTCCTTGATCTCATCGGTGATGTGCGGGATGACCTGCACGGTCTTACCCAGGTAGTAGTCGCCCTGCCGCTCCTTGTCAATGACCGAGCCGTAGATCTTGCCGGTGGTGATGTTGGACAGGTCGCACAGGGGCTCATCTACGAAGCGCTCGTAGTGCCCCAGGTCCAGGTCGGTTTCGGCCCCGTCATCGGTGACATACACCTCGCCATGTTGGAAGGGGTTCATCAGTCCGGCATCCACGTTGATGTACGGGTCCACCTTGATGAGCCCTACGCGGTAGCCCCGGTCTTTGAGAAGGCGTCCGAGCGAAGCAGTGGTGATGCCCTTGCCGATTGCGGAAACCACGCCACCGGTCACGAAAACGTACTTGGCCATGATGCACCTGCCCAAATGGGATCAATGCGGACCTTACGAAGTCCGCCTAAGAACGCGATCCGTGCTGCGACACGTGTTGAGAAAAAAAAAACGAGGGGAGGACGGCCGAGGCCGTCCGCGACTACGTTGGACTGTATCTTACACCAAATCGAGGAATAGCACCAGCCCCCAAAAGCGTGACAATCATGCGAATCCCCGGCGGCTGGCAGACGGCGGCAGGCCACGCAGCTACGTGACCTGGTCAGCCAGCGCCTCGGCCGCCACCCGCAACTCCGGAGCGTCGTGGGAGGCAGCTTGCCAGACTACATCAAGGTCCACGGCGAAGTACTGATGCACGAGGATATTGCGCATGCCGATGATCTGGCGCCACGGGATGTCCGGCATGCGCTGGCGGGCCCCCTCGCTCAGGGCGGCGGCCGCCTCGCCCAGAATCTGCAGATGGTGCCGCATCCACGTCTGCACCAGTTCGTCCCGCCGGAAACGCTCTTCGCCCAGCCGCGCATACCGGCCGATGTGGTCCGCAGCCTCGATGATGTCGAGGAGACGCTCGCGGTCGGACCTCATAGGGCGACCGCCTCTTGCAGCACGCGGTCGCGGATGCGCTCCCTCAGCCCCCCGGTCGTGACGACATCCACCTCGCAGCCCAGCAGGTCTTGCAGGTCCATGAGTAGACCGCCGAGGTCAAACAGAGAGCAGCCCTTGCGGGCGTCAACGAGGAAATCCACGTCACTGCCCGCAGCCGCCTCCCCGCGCGCGACCGAGCCAAAGAGCCGCACGTTGCTCACCTTGTACTCCTCGGCCAGCCGCAGTATTTCCTCCCGCCGGGCGCGGATCTGCGCGAGCGTCGGGGGACAGCCTGTTGTCTGAGCCATGAGAGGGGGCTCCTCCGGCGCCTCAGTCTATGCCGTCTCGTCGGCAGACGCCTCGGGCTCGGGGCTCGGAGCAGGCGCCTCTTCCTTGGCCTCCTCGGCTCCAGCCGCCGCTCCCGCCTCGGGCGCGGCTTCCTCCTCGGTCAGCGGCGCCTCGTCCTCGAGTACCGGGATCTCGACGCCCTTCTCCAGGCTGGCAGCCCGGACCAACTCGATCTCATGCTTGACCTTGGCGATCTCGGCGATGATGGCGTCAATCCGCTGGCAGTCCACCAGCACGTCCTGGTTGCGCACCTTGCCCTGCCCGTGCAGGCCGTACACCTTGGCCCCGATCTGCCGGATCAGGCCGTTGCGCTCCTTGTCCAGCCGCCGCACCTGCCCGGCCAGCCGCTGGATCTGCGTCCGCTGCTCGATCATCTCAGCCGCCGACTCCCCGGTCTCCTTGGCGCTGCGCAGGAAGAGGCGACCCAGGTCACGCATCCGGCTCATCATGTCACCCACGGCAGATACCTCCTCAGAATTCCGGCTCTTCAGCCGCGATCCAGGCGTCTCAGCCCCGCTGCCCGCGCCGCCTGTCGCGCCTGCTGGACCTCCTCGACGGTCACGCGGCGCGCGATCTCGGCGACCTCGGCGGCCCGGTAGCACGGGCGGTACTGATCCATCACATTGACGTAGATGTCGGCGTCCACCGAGGCCAGGAACCGCATGACCTCCGGGCTCGTGGACCAGCCCGCGGGCATCACCAGGTGCCGCACGAGCAGCCCCCGCCGGGCGATCCCCTCGGCATCCACCTGCAGCGGCCCCACCTGCCGGTGCATCTCGCGCACGGCTGCCTGCATGCGCTCGGGGTAGTCCGGCGCATCACACAGGCGCTGGGCGACCCCGGCGTCCAGGAACTTGGCGTCGGGCATGTAGATGTCCACCACGCCCTCCAGCAGTCGGAGCGCCGCCAGCGCCTCGTAACCCCCGCAATTATACACGATGGGCAGATGCAGACCTAAGGGAATTGCGGCGTGGACGGCCTCGAGGACTTGCGGCAGGAAGTGCGTGGGGGTAACGAGGTTGATGTTGTGGCAGCCCTGGCGCTGCAGGCTCAGCATGATCCCGGCGAGGCCCTGGGCGGTCACTGCCTCGCCCCCGAGGTGGTGGCTGATGCCATAGTTCTGGCAGAACAGGCAGCCGAGGTTGCAGCCGGAGAGAAAGACGGTGCCTGAGCCGCCCCGGCCCACGAGCGGACGCTCCTCCCCGAAATGCGGGCCAGCGCTGGCCACCCGCGCCAGCGCTCCGCCCCCGCAGAAGCCGGTCTCGCCGGCGCGACGGTCCACGCGGCACTGGCGCGGGCAGAGGGTGCAGGGCGCCAGCAGGCGGCGCGCCGCCTCGAGGCGCTCAGCCCAGTCGTCGGGGGCGAGGTTGAGGTAGGAGGGGTACTGCTGCATGCGTGCCCCCGCCGACACGGCCTACGCGCCCGCCAGCCGCTCCATCAGGCCCGGCAACTGGTCGTGCCCCAGGTCCCCCGTCAGGTCGAAGTGCACCGGGGTCATGGAGATGTGGCCGTCCTGGACGGCCTGGATGTCCGTGCCCTCGGCGGCGTCGGACTCCAGCGGCGAGCCGCTGAACCAGTAGTAGGGGCGCCCGCGCGGGTCTGTGTGCTTGCTGAGCACGTTGCTGTACTTGCGGCGGCCCAGCCGCGTTAGTAGCGCGGGCTTCAGTGCGGCGGGCGGCACATTGGGGATGTTGATGTTGAAGAAGGTGTCCGGCGGCAGCGGCCACTCGTCCTGCACGGCCGTGACCAGCCTCCGCACAAAGCGCGCCGCGCCCTCATAGAGCACGTTGTCATACGAGCAGACCGAGACGGCGACGCTGGGGATCTCCTGCAGCGCGCCCTCCATGGCCGCCGAGACCGTGCCCGAGTAGAGCACCTCCTCGCCCAGGTTCGCACCGGCGTTGATCCCCGAGATGACCATGTCGGGCTGGGGCAGATCGCTCAGGCTGGCGAGGATGACGCAGTCGGCCGGGGTGCCGTTGCTGGCATAGGCGCCGATGGTGTGCTCCAGGTGCACCGGCTCCAGCCGCAGCGGCTTATGCAGCGTGATGGCATGGCCGGTGGCGCTCTGCTGCCGCTCCGGGGCGATTACGAGCACCTCGGCGACCTGCGCCAGCTCGCCCACGAGCACCCGCAGCCCCTCGGCAAACACGCCATCGTCATTGGTGACGAGAACTCTCATGCGTTCCCCCCGTCGAACGTGAAGACCATCGTGTGCGTCCGGGTCACGCCATCCAGTTGCGCAATCTGCCGCAGGGCCGCCAGGGGCACCTCGCTCTGCACCGTCAGGGCCATTAGGCCCACCTCGCCGGGCGCCTCGTGGCTCACCTGGATGGCCGAGACGTTCACCCCGGCCTCGCCCAGCACGGTCCCGACCATGCCGATGAAGCCCGGCCGCGACGGCGCGTGTCGCCAAATGAGCAGGGCGATGTCCTCGGGCGGCAGGTCCAGGCCGTAGCCGTCCAGTTCGATGATGCGCGGGTGACCGCGCTCCAGGAGGGCACCCGCCACAGTGGTGGGCTGATCCGCCGCCACGCGCAGCTCCAGTACGTCCGTGTAGCCCCGGTCGTTGTCCAGGCGCGTCTGCGCCACCTCGATGCGGCGCTCGCGGGCCAGCAGGGGCGCGTTGATGGCGTTGACCGGCTCATCGGCCACCCCGCCCAGTAGTTGGGCCAGGGCCGTCGCGCCGACATACGCCAGGTACTCGGGCGCCAGGTCGGCCGAACTGAGCACCTCGACCCGCCGCAGCGGTCCCTGCTGCAGGCCCCGCGCCAGTTGCCCCAGCGCCCGCGCTAGCGGCAGGAACGGCGCCACGGCCTGCAGCGCCTCCGGCGGCAGGGCAGGCGCATTGACCGGCCAGCGCGGCGGCCGCCCGGCCAGCACATCGGCCACCTGCCGCGCAGCGTCTATCGCCACGTTCACCTGCGCCTCCTGCGTCATGGCCCCCATGTGCGGGGTGGCGATGACGTTGGGCAGCTCGACGAGCTCGCGGTTGTCTGTTGGCTCCTCGGCAAACACGTCGAGCGCCGCGCCGGCCAGTTGGCCTGCCCGCAGCGCCGCCACCAGGGCCGCTTCGTCTATGAGCGAGCCCCGGGCGGTGTTGATGAGCATGGCCTCGGGCTTGAGCCGGGCCAACTGCTCGGCGCCGAGGAGATGCTCCGTCTCGGCGCTGGCGGTGGCATGGAGGCTGACGAAGTCGCTCTCCCCCAGCAGCGTCGGCAGATCAGTCAGCCGCGCGCCGACCGCCGCCGCCCGCTCCTCGGTCACGTACGGGTCGTAGGCCAGGACGGTCATGCCCAGGCCCCGGCCGCGCTTGGCCACCTCGGCCCCCACGTTCCCCAGGCCCACCAGCCCGAGCGTCTTGCCCTGAATCTGCCGCCCGGCGAAGGACTTGCGGTCCCACACGCCGCCCTTGAGCGCGGCGTTGGCCTGGGGCAGACACCGCGCCGCCGCCAGCATCAACGCCACGGCGTGCTCGGCCGCCGCCAGGATGTTCCCCGCCGGCGAGTTGACCACCAGCAGGCCCCGGCGTGTCGCCGCCGGGACATCAATGTTGTCCACACCGACCCCGGCGCGGGCGATCACCCGGCAGGCGGTCGCGGCCTCGATGGCCGGAGCGGTGATCTTGGTCGCGCTGCGGACAACGATCGCCTCGAAGCCGGGCACGAGCGCCACCAGTTCCGCCTCGGACAGCCCGGTGCGGACCTCGACCTCGCCGGCCTCGCGCAGGATCGCCAGGCCCTCCTCGGCCAGATTGTCACAAACCAGTATGCGTGGCATGTCGGTCGTCTACCCAGCCTCTACAGCCCGTGATACACGTCTTCCAGCTCCGTCAGCACCGCCTCCACGTCGCAGCCGTGGCCCAACTCGCCCAGTTCCTTCCCCACGGCCTCCCAGGTGCGCAGCAGATCGCTGACCTGCACTGCGCCCAGGTGCCCGATGCGGAAGATATTGCCCTTCAGGGCATCCTGCCCGCCGGAGATGACGATGTTGTGCTTCTCGCGCAGGGCTTTGACGAGCGTCCCGGAATCCATGTCCGGCGGCGACTGGATCGCGGTCACGAGGTCGCTGGCGCTGTCATCGGCGGCAAGAAGCTGCAGCCCGGCCGCCCGGGCTGCGGCCCGACAGGCCCGCGCCAGGCGGCGATGGCGTTCCTGGAAGTGGGCCAGGCCCTCGCTCTCGATCAGCCGCAGCGAGGCCTGCAGCGCCACGATCATGTTCACATTGGGCGTGTACGGCGTCTGGCCCTTGCGTAGCGAGGCCAGCGCCCTGGGCAGGTCAGTGTAGAAGCGCGGCATGCGCGCCTGTTCGGCGGCGGCCCAGCCCCCCTCGCTCAGGCACACGAAGGCCAGCCCGGGCGGGAGCATGAGGGCCTTCTGGGAGCCGGCCGCCGCGGCGCTCAGGCCCGCGTCGTCCAGCTCGATGGGCATGCCGGCGATGGCGCTGACACAGTCGGCGAGGGACAGGGCCCCGGCATGGCCGGCGGCCTCGGCCAGCGCCGCGGCATCCTGCTGCACGCCGGTCGAGGTCTCATTGAGCACGAAAAGCAGGGCTCGGTAGCCGCCCTCGCTCATGCGCTCCCGTACCACATCAGGATTCGCTGCCTGGCCCGGAGGGACCTCCAGCACGTCCACCTCGGCCCCGAAGGCCGCGGCGATCTGGCCCATGCGCTCGCCGAACTTGCCCCCGTTGATCGCCAGCACACGGTCGCCGGGCGACAGGGCGTTGACGATGACGGCCTCGACCGCGCCGGTGCCCGAGCTGGTCAGGATCAGCGCGGGCTGCTCCGAGCCGAACAGTCGCTGGAGGCCCACGGTGCAGTCCTCCAGCAGTTCCGCGAAGGCCTCACCGCGATGGTACATGCTGGGCTGCGACAGCGCCTCGCGCACTTCACGGGGCAGTATCGTCGGCCCCGGGATCATCAGGAGGGGGTCCATCACGGCACGATCACCTCGTTTGTCACCTCGGCGCCCTCCGGCACCGTGGCCCCGGCTATGATGCTGCCATGCACGCGCGCCTGGGGGCCGATGCGGCTGCCCGGCCAGACGACGCTCTCGGTCACGACCGCCCCCGCCTCGACCACCACCCCCGCGCCCAGCGCCGTCTCCCCGCCGAGGCACACACCCTCCCCGAGGGTCACGTCGGCGGCGATGTCCACCGGCCCGGCCAGCGTCACCGTCGCCGGGACGGGGCTCTTGACCGCCGGGCGGAGCCAGCTCAGCTTGCCGGCGATGACATCCCGGCTGGCCTGCAGATAGGTGTCCACCCGCCCGACATCGGCCCAGTAGCCGTCCTGCGCGGGCACATGGGCGTACAGCGCCCGGCCCTGGCTCAGCAGATCCGGGAACAGGTCGTGCTCGCTGGAGTACACCTGCCCCGACGGGATGTGGTCCAGCACCTCCGGCGACATCAGGTAGAAGCCGGAGTTCACCGTGTTGCGGCCCGTCTCGTCAAGCGGCACCTTCTCCTTGAAGGCAGTGACCCGCCCCGCATCGTCCCACTGGATGAGCCCGAAGTGGGCGATGTCGTCGGTCCGCCGGAGGCAGAAGGTGATGAGCGCCTCGCGCCGCAGGTGATCGGCGGCGAAGGCCCGCAGGTCCACATCGTAGATCATGTCGCCATTGCAGGCGAAGAACGGCCCGCTGATGTGCTTCCGGACGTTACCGAGCGCCCCGGCGGTGCCCAGCAGCTCGGGCTCCTCCACATAGACCAGCTCGACGCCCCACGCGCTGCCATCGCCCAGGTGGGACTGTAGCAGCTCGGCCCGGTAGCCCATGGCCAGGATGATCTGCTTCACGCCGGCCTGCGCCAGGGGCACGATCTCGTAGGCGATCAGGGGCAGGTTGGCCACCGGCATGAGCGCCTTGGGGAGCTGGTACGTGAGCGGCCGCAGCCGCGTGCCCAGCCCCCCTACCAGCAGGACGGCCTGTTCGATGGTAGCGGAAGCCATGCTGTATCAGTGTCCGGCGCGCCCACGCGGCATCCACGCGCTCTAGCGCAGATAGATGATGATCCCGACCGTCGCCGCATACAGCAGCACGTTGATCATCAGCGGCCAGTCGCGCAGCAGGGCGCGGTCCGGGTGGCCGCCGAGGCCCTTCTGGTGCACCAGGTACAGGTAGCGGAAGATGCCGTAGATGACGAAGGGGACCGTGTACAGCAGGTTGGTGCTGCCCACCAGCGCGACGGTGCGGTCGGAGATCGTGTACAGCGCGTACGACATGAGCGTCGAGGCGGTCATGACCGAGATCATCTGGTCGAGCAGCTCGGGCGAATACTCCGCCAGGCTGGCGCGGTGGTTGCTGGCCTCCTCGCCCAGAGTCATCAGCTCGCCGCGCCGCTTGGCCAGCGCCAGGAACAGCGCCAGCAAGAGGGTGCAGATGATGAGCCAGGGGGAGATCACGGCATGGATGGCCGCCGCGCCCGCCACCGCCCGCAACACGAACCCCGACGCCACCGCGAACACGTCAATGATGACGACATGCTTCAGGAAGCCGCTGTACAGCAGGTTGATGCCGACATAGGCCAACGCGACCTTGAGCAGCAGCGTGCCCGCCGCCAGGTAGGCCCCGACCAGGCCCAGGACCACCAGCACGACGGCGAAGCTCACGGCGCAGGGGAGGCTCAACCGTCCGCTGGCCAGCGGACGGTTGCGCTTGATGGGGTCGAGACGGTCCTGCTCGACGTCCAGCGCGTCGTTGATGATGTAGACGCCGCCGGCGAGCAGGCAGAACACCAGGAACGCCTCGACGGCCTCGATGACCGCCGTTGGGTCGGCGGCCTTCTGGGCGAACAGCAGCGCGGCGAAGACCAGGAGGTTCTTGGTCCACTGGCGCGGCCGCAACGCCACGATGAGGTCAGCCAGCACGCGCATCTAGGCCTCGCTTGCCTCCGGACGCATGTGCGGAAACAGGATCACTTCCCGCAGGCTCTGCCGATCGCACAGCAGCATGATGAGCCGATCAATGCCGATGCCCAGCCCGCCCGCCGGCGGCATGCCGTATTCCATGGCGCGCAGGTAGTCCTCGTCTAGCGGGTGGGCTTCCTGGTCGCCCTGGGCCCGCATGGCCACCTGCCCCTCGAAGCGCCGGCGCTGGTCCAGCGGGTCGTTCAGCTCGCTGAAGGCGTTGCCAACTTCCTCGCCGCCCATGAAGATCTCAAACCGCGCCGTCAGCTCCGAGTCGGGGCGCAGGCGCTTGGCCAGCGGCGAGATGATGACCGGATACTCGGTCACAAAGGTCGGCTGGATCAGGTCGGGCTGGACGAACTTCTCGAAGGCCTTGTCCAGCAGCCCCGCCAGGTTCTCCTTCTCGATGTCTTCCAGCTCCAGGTGCGCGCACGCCGCGCGCGCCGCGGCATCGTCCGACAGGCAGGCGAAGTCCACGCCGGTGGCTTCCTGCACGCTGCCCAGCAGCGACAGCCGCCGCCACGGCGGCGTCAGGTCTATCTCGTGGCCCCGGTAGGTGAACTGCAGGGAGCCATTGGCGGCCTGGGCCAGCGCGCAGACCATGCCCTCGGCCTGGCGCATCACATCCTCGAAGTCGGCATAGGCCGTGTACGTCTCGATGGTGGTGAACTCCGGGTTGTGCCGCGTGTCCACCCCCTCATTACGGAACAACCGGCCGATCTCATAGACCTTCTCAAAGCCGCCCACCAGCAGGCGCTTGAGGTACAACTCCGGGGCGATGCGCAGGTACAGCTTCATGTCCAGGGCGTTGTGGTGGGTCACGAACGGCTTGGCCGCCGCGCCGCCGTAGATCGGCTGCATGACCGGCGTCTCGACCTCGAGGAAGCCCTGGCTGTCCAGGTGCTGCCGCAGCGCGCTGATGGCCCGCGAGCGCTTGACGAACAGGTCGCGCGCCTCGGTGTTGACCATCAGGTCCAAGTAGCGCTGCCGGTAGCGGGTCTCGACGTCCTGCAGGCCGTGCCACTTGTCCGGCAGCGGGCGCAGGGCCTTGGACAGCAGCGTCCAGCTCTCGATGCGGACGGTGGGCTCGCCCCGCCGCGTGCGGAAGGCCCGCCCCGTCAGGCCGATGATGTCGCCCAGGTCCAGCTCGCCGAACTGCTCGAAGCCGGCGAGCACATCGGGCTTGGCCCACACCTGGATCTTGCCCGACAGGTCGTGCAGGTCAGCCCAGATGGACTTGCCCTGGCGCCGGATGGCCATGAGCCGGCCGGCGATCTGGACGGGGAACTCCGCCTGCTCCCAGTTGGCCGGCTCCTCGCCCGCAGCGGCCTCGATCCGCTCGACCTCGGCCACGATGGAGGCGGCGCAGTGGCTGCGCTCATAGCGATGGACGCCGAAGGGATCCTGCCCGGCGGCCTGCAGGGCCAGGAGCTTCTCGCGGCGGAGGATGACTTGTTCGTTGTCGGTGGACATGGTGGAACCTGACTATCTACGTGTCTGGCGAGCCGCTGCCCGCTGCCTGATCGCGTCTATGTCTTCGTCAGTGAGTTGCCGCTCGAAGGACCGGAAGCCGCCGAGCTTGAAGCCGTGCTTGCGGGCCAGCGCAGCCATCTCCTCGACTTGCTCCTGCCGGAGGTCCGCTCCGAGGGAGTAGTCGCCCGTGCGGCCCTCCAGCGCCAGCAGCATCGTCTCAGCCATGCAGGCATAGACCATGCCCGGTGGGAAGCCGAAGTTGAACTCGATGTTCACATCGCCCGGCACCGCCACGGCCCCGCCCTCGATCACCAGCACATCGTCGCGCTCGTCGGCCACGCGCTTGGACACGTCGCGCGGGCGGGCGATGTCGCACACCACCGCCCCGGGCTTGAGGTGCTCGGGCTGCACGATCGCCTCAATTGAGGACGTGACGGCCACGATCATGTCGGCCTCTTGGAGCCCGGCCGCCAGGTCGGTCTCGACAGCGACATTGCCCGCGCCGTTCACGTCGGCCAGCACCGCCTCCAGCGTCTCGCGCTTGCGCCCCACCAGCACCAGCCGCCCCACCTGCGGGGCCAGCAGCTTCGCCGCGATCTTGCCGATGGAGCCCGTCGCGCCGAGGATCGCTGCGGTGGACTGCTTCGGGTCGTGGCCCATGCGCTCGGCCGCCAGCAGCGTGCCCTCCAGGCCGGTGGCCGTCGTGTAGCTGTTGCCGGTCGTGACGCCGATCTTCACCCGCTCGGCGATGGTGAAGCCCTTGTCGCCCACAACGGAGGTGAAGGCCCCCAGGCCGACGACCTCCGCCCCCAGGTCGGCGGCGACGTTGCAGGCCTGTACGATCTTGCTCGTGCAGCGCCTCGGGTTGCCGTTGAGGAGTTGTCGAGCGGTGAGCGGGCAACCAACGAACCAGCCCTCCGTCTCCGCGCCGGTGGGAGAGCGCACGCCCAGGATGCGGCCGCAGTCCTGCGGCGACATCACGTTGAGGGCCGCCTCCACCCACGATGTGGGGAGGCGGCGCGTGAAGGCATACTTGCGGGCAATATCGCTCACGTCGAGCGGATGGAGGATGAAGGCAAATCGCGTCAAGTCGGACCTCTTCCCGTCAGTCCCGGCGTCCTCGCGAGGGCACGATGGATCGCGCCGCTACGGCAAGTGCTCGGCAATGTGTTCCAGCACGACCTCCCGGAACTGCCCCAGCGAGCGCACCTGTTGGCAGCGTTGCCGCAGCAAGGCGGCATGGGGCACGCCCCGGGCGTAGAAGCCGATCTGGCCGCGCATCTGGTGGGCGGCCTGGGCCTCGTCCTGATCCAGGGCCAGCATCTGGGCGTGACACAAGGCCACCGCCAGGCGGTCTGCCGGTGCGGGATCGGGCGAGACCTCGCGCCCGGCCAGCGCCTCGGCGGCCTGGCTGAACAGCCAGGGCCGTCCCAGCGCCCCGCGCGCGATCATCACCCCGGCGCAGCCGGTCTGCCGCCGCCGCTCCGCCACCTGCGGCGCTGTGGTCACATCGCCGTTGCCGATGACCGGAATCGCGACCTGCTCGACCAGGCGCGCGATGCACGTCCAGTCGGCCTGCCCGCGAAAGTGCCCGCTGGCCGGGCGCGCGTGGAGCGTCAGCGCGGCGACGCCGACATCCTGCAGCCGCCGCCCCAGCTCCAGATAACTCTCATCCCCGGCCGCCATGCCTGCCCGGTACTTCACGGTCACCGGCACCGGCACGGCCTGCACGACTGCGGCGGCCACCGCCACAGCGCGGTCCGGGTCGGCCATGAGGCTGACACCGGCCTGCGCCTTGCGGACCTTCGGCACGGTGCACCCCATGTTCAGGTCCACCAGGTCGGCGCCGAAGTCCACGCACAGGCGCGCCGCGTCCGCCATGCACTCCGGCTCGCCGCCGAAGATCTGCAGGGCCACGGGGTGTTCGTGCGGGCTGGTCTGCATCAGCGGCGGCGTCTTGGTGCTGCCGTACTGGAGGGCCTTGGCCGAGATCATTTCGCTGGTGACCAGCCCGGCCCCGGCCCGGTGGCACAGCACCCGGAAAGCAAGCGTAGTATAACCCGCCATCGGTCCGAGCACCAGCGGCGGGTCAATCTGAACGTGACCGATCTGCATGGCGTTGACGCTGCCCGGGCGGCCGGAATGGGCCGGCCTCAGTCGTAGTGGTCCATGAGGCGAATGCCCTCGAGGGTCAGCAGCGGCACGTGGATCGCGGGCCGGTGCATCAGGGCCAGGCATAGCTCCGCACTGCCGCCGGTGATGAGCACCGGCGCCTCCCCGACGACCGCCAGCCCCTCCTCGATGAAGCGGTCGGCGGCAGCGGCCACCTGCAACGCCAGGCCCGCGTGGAGGGCCTCGGTGGTCGAGCGACCCACGAGCGGCGGATCCTCGGGCAGACCGCGCAGCATGGCGGTGACGAGCCGCTGGGAGACGGCCATCACGCCTGCTGACAGCGGCAACATGCCCAGCGCGATGGCGCCGCCGACGAACACCCCGTCGGCGTTCACGACCTCGCTCGTCAGACACGTGCCCGCATCAATGACGACGACCGGCGCGCCGTGCAGCTTCACCGCACCGACGACATTCGCCCAGCGGTCGGCGCCGATCTCCGTCGGCTTGCGGTACTCCGTCTTCAGGCCCGGCTTCAGGTGCTTGCCCACCAGCTTGAGCGGGCACGGGGCCAGGCGGCCCAGGAGCCGGATGAGGTCCCCCGCCGCGTCACAGGTGGAGGAGACGCCGAGGCCGCTGCAGTCCTTGAGGTCCAGGCCGTCCTGGCTCAGGTACTCGTCCAGGACCTCAATGATCTCCTCGGGCCCGGACACCGGCAGCTCGTCCTCTTCATCCGGCTCCAGCGGCGGATCGCCCGCCATGTCGTGGCCCAGTGCGTGCTCAATGGCGTCCACACTCACCCACTCGCCGTCCTGCCGGGCGCCGTACTTGACGGCGGCATTGCCGATATCCACGTAGAGGCGCCAACTCATAACTCAACTGGCTCCTGTCGCCACTGGTCTCCGTCTCGCGTCAGTATAGCCGCTCCGCGAGCGTGGGGGAAGGTGCGGCTGACGGTCACGGGGCCGACACGCTCCAACGTGGGCGCGGGGGCGTGCCAGTGCCCGGCGAGGATCAGGTCAATCTCCGGGTAGGTGGCGGCCAGTTCAGCCTCGGGCCGGTGTCCGAAATGCGTCAGCGCCACCAGCACATCCACTTGCTCCCGCAGGGCCCCGACGGCTTCGGACACCACCTGCAGCGGCGGCATATAGCGAGCCGCCGCCAGACGCTCCCAGCAGCTCCCCGGCTCGATGATCGGCTGGCTCAACCCGAACAGACCGACCCGAGGGCCGGCCCCTGTCTGCAGGATCGTCCAGCGCTGCAGGAAGGGCAAGGGGCCGCGCCGGGGGAGCAGGTTCGTCGAGAGGACGGGGAAGCGGAAGCCGGCCAGCTTGGCCGCCAGGGCGCGGGCCGTGAGGGCATACTCGCGGTTGCCCACGCACAGGGCATCATAGCCCGCCTCGTTCATCAGGCGGACAGTGCGCTCGGGCCAGGGCAGGGCGAAGAGATTGGGGGCCAGGAGGGCGTCGCCCGCATCCACGAGCAGCGCGCCGCGCTCGCGCTTGAGGTCGCGCAGCCGCTGCGCCTGACCGGCTCGCAGGCGGCCATGCAGGTCCGCCGTGTGGATCAGGCACAGGGACATGGCGGCTAGATGACCCTTAGCTTCATGAGGTCCTGGATGTCCACCATGCCGATGGCGCGCCCGTCTTCGTCCACCACCGGCAGGTTATCAAACTCGCGTTCCTCCATCAGGCGCAGGGCCTCGGCGGCCAGCATGTCCGGATGGGCCACCGTCGGCCGGGTGGTCATGACCTCGCGGATCGGGCGGCCCATGACCTGGCCCGGGTTGTCGGCCTTGCGCATGAGCTGGCGGAAATCGCCGTCGGTGAAGAGCCCGCGCAGCATCCCATCCCCGTTCACGATGGTCACGACCCCGCGCACCGGGGCGGTGCTCATCGTCAGCAGCGCCTCCATGACGGTCGCCTCGGGCGATACGGTCGGGTTGTCCTCGCCGGTGCGCATCACGTTGGACAGGCGCAGCAGCAGGCGGCGGCCCAGTAGCCCGCCCGGGTGGGTCGAGGCGTAGTCCTCGGCCGTGAAGCCCCGGGCGGCCATGACCGACATCGCCAGGGCATCGCCCAGCGCCAGCGCCACGATGGCCGAAGCCGTCGGGGCCAGACCCAGCGGGCAGGCCTCGCGCTCGCAGCGGGCGTCGAGCACCGCATCGGCGCTGTGGGCGAGCGTCGACTCCTCATCCCCGCAGATGGCGATGAGCTTCACCTTGCGGCGCTTGACGGCCGGCAGGATGTCGAGGATCTCCTCGGTCTCGCCGGAGTTGGAGAGCATGATGACGACATCGCCGTCGCAGATCATGCCCAGGTCGCCGTGCATGGCCTCCGCCGGGTGCACGAAGAAGGCGGGGGTGCCGGTCGAGGCCAGCGTGCTGGCGATCTTGCGCCCCACGGCGCCCGACTTGCCGATGCCGCAGACAATGGCGCGGCCCTCGCACTCCAAGAGTAGCTTGGAGGCGGTGAGGAAATCGTCGCCCAGACGGGCGGCAGCGGCCGCGATGGCGGCTTGCTCGACCGACAGAGTCTCCACGGCCTGATTGAGAATGGTGTCGTCTGACATGCTGTAGCTCACTAACTCGTCGTGTCTAGCCCCTGCACGACCTCATGCACCGCCTTCACCGCCGCCAGCAGCGCCGGCAGGTCGGCGAAGGGGATCATGTTGGGGCCGTCGCACGGCGCCCGGTCCGGCTCGGGGTGCACTTCCAGGAACAGCCCGTCAATGCCCATGGCCGCCGCCGCCCGCGCCAGGCCTGCGGCGAACTCACGCTGGCCGCCCGAGGCCCCGCCCGCTCCGCCGGGGAGCTGCACGCTGTGCGTGGCATCGAAGACCACCGGCACGCCCAGCCCGCGCATGATCGCCAGCCCGCGCATGTCCACCACCAGGTTGTGGTAGCCGAAGGTCGTCCCGCGCTCGGTGAGCATGACCCGTCGGTTGCCGGTAGACTGCACCTTGCCGATCGAGTGCCTCATGTCGTCGGGGGCCAGGAACTGGCCCTTCTTGATGTTGACCGGCAGCCCGGTCTCGCCGCACGCGACCAGCAGGTCGGTCTGGCGCGACAGGAAGGCCGGGATCTGGATGATGTCCAGCACCTGCGCGGCCGCCGCGACCTGTCCGGTCTCATGGACATCGGACAGCAGCAGCACGCCGGCGCGCGCCTTGACCTGCGCCAGCAGGTCCAGCCCCGCCTGCCAGCCCGGCCCGCGGGCCGAGGTCACGGAGGTCCGGTTGGCCTTGTCGTAGGAGGCCTTGAACACATACGGCAGCCCGGCCGCGGCCGCGAGGTCGCGCACCCGGCAGGCCATGTCGTAGGTGGCCTCCAGGTCCTCGATCAGGCAGGGCCCGGCGATGAGGACCAGGTCACCAGTGCCGAAGGTGATGGGGCCGACTGAAACTGGTGTCATGGCGAACCCAGACGCCTCCAAGGTTATCGTTCTAGGCACGGCTGCGCTTCCGTCTATCTTCTACGGCTGCTTGCCACGAAGACGGGCAACAAGCCTGGGTAGCCGCCTCTGCACATCGAACGCGCGAGCCACTCCAGCATTCCCGGCTGGGGCCGTCTCCAGACGCTGAACAAGGTCGGGCGACACAGCCTGGATGGTATCCAGTATCTTGATCAACTCGTTGGCGTGGTAGTAGTCGTCCGCACTCTCAAACCGCCGCACGAGCGCCGTTTGCATCTTCGTGCACACAGGAGTCAGCCTGCCGAGAGACAAGGACACAATGTCCGCGGACAGCTCGGCGGCACTCCTGTTGCCCGCGGGCAAGGCTTGGTACTTGCCGATCAGACCGTACGGGTCCTGCCCCACCTTCAGCGGGACGACCGGAACTCTGCGGCCGATCGCAGCCCCCACCTCCTGGTCCGTCCAATCGCTATCATGGAATGACAGCGTGAGCCATGCCGCAAGCATGTCCATGCTAAGCAGTGCTCGAAGAATCTCGCCTTGCCATTCCGCGGTAGGCGCAATGTCACGATGCGCGACGAAGCAGTATATGCCCAGACGCACGCAGGAGTCCTTTAGGTCAGTCACGGCGGCTCTGTCATCAGCCTTGTGGCTGACAAACATCCTGACAAACTCCGGCTCTTCTCCCCAGAGATCCGCATCTTGATCGCGAGGTCGGGGAGCGAGTACGCCGGCGGCAAGAGGCGATTCCGTGATCTCCAACTCGACTGCGGCGATGTACTCGCCCCTGATGCGCAGAACGTGGTTGACCCTCTCGCGAATCGTCTGCTCGAGACTGTCCAGTTGCTCCAGGCCCACAGCCATGTAGATCCCTGGCGGGACGAGGAGCCGGATAGAGTGACCGTGGTGTTGCTCCCAGTTCTCCTCGTAGAAATCGGTGTCCGCCATCACCTCGGCTTCCGAGTTGAGGAGCACATCGCGTACCTGGACGTCGCCCCTGCGGTCAGCATCTGCCGCGACGACTCCGAGCAGCTTGCCGACCATGGCCGGTGCTCTGAACTGCCTCTCTTCCTCAGGCACTGCCGCGTGACCCCCTTACGCCATCACCCGTCTAGCCCAGCATCGTGAAGCTACTGCCAAGTGGCAACAGGTAGTCTCTCACCTGCTCGGTCATAGATGACCTCCCGATGTCGCTCGACGCTTCGCCAGAAGTACGGGTTCCCCTCGCCGGGGGGCCTGGCGCTGACCAGATCCACTTTGAGACCCAGCAGCCCCTCCAGCGCGAACAGGAGGCCGAGATAGGCTTCGCCTCGCACGAGCGGGGCGACATTCTCGAACTCCACGACGAAATCCACATCGCTCTCGCCTTCCCGGAAGCGCCCGTCAGCGGCCGAGCCGAACACCTCCAGGCGCTGCACGTGGTGCTGCTCGCACAGCTCGCGTATCCGGTCCAGGTTGTCTCGGATCAGGTCAATCATCGGCCTCACCTACTCCCCGGCCATCATCCCCCGCACCCGCTCCAGGTCCTCCGGCGTGTCCACGCCGATGGGCGAATAGTCCACCGGCACCACGCGGATCGGGCAGCCGTTCTCCAGCGCCCGGAGCTGCTCGAGGCTCTCGGTGATCTCCAGCGGCGTCCGCGGCAGCGCCGCCATCCACAGCAGCGTCTCTTTGGTGTACACGTACAGCCCGATGTGCTTGAGCGGGTGCAGGCCCGACTTGGGATGCACGCGCGGCGCCGCCTCGTCCAGTGTGACGCCCGGGTCGAGGCGGAAGTACGGAATCGGGCACCGCGAGAAGTATAGCGCGAAGCCCCGCTGGTCTACCACTACTTTGACCGCCGAGGGTTCGAGGTGTTCCTCCAGGGCAGTGATCGGCGTGGCGATCGTGCCGAGCCGCAGGCCCGCCTCGCTCAGGAACGGCTCGATGGCGGCGTCAATGATGTCCGGCCGCAGCAGGGGCTCGTCGCCCTGCAGGTTGACGATCAGGTCACACTCCGTCTGCCGGGCGACCTCGGCCAGCCGGTCGGTCCCGGAGGCGTGGTCGGCGGAGGTCATCACCGCGCGGCCGCCATAGCTCTCGACGGCGGCCCGCACCTGTTCGCTGTCCGTGGCGACGAGCACCTCGGACAGGTGTCGGGACTGGCGGGCCCGCTCGACCACGTGCTGGACCATCGGCTTGCCGCCGATGTCCAGCAGGACCTTCCCGGGCAGACGAGTGGAGGCCAGGCGGGCCGGGATCATGCCGACGATGCGGGGTGCGGCCATGTCGTCTTCCTTTCCGAACGCGTCAGGGCTCTTCGGGCAGTGGATGGTACTGCGACAGCAGCCGCGCGAGGGGGTAGATCGGGATCGTGAGCAGGCCGCTGAACACCGCGCGGGCGAGGGCGGCGGCGAACCACGACTGCGGGCTGGGCGGCGGCGCCAGGACGAGGTTGACCACGGCGGCCACCAGCACACCGGCGGCGACGAGGATCGTGGCCAGCAGCAGGCGATCCGAGAACATGCGCCCCCGCATCGTCCCGGCCAGGAACCCCAGGCCCATGTGCGAGATGAACAGGCTGCCCATCGGCAAGTCGGCGACGGAAGCCCACAGCAGGGCGCCGAAGAACCCCGCCGTCAGGCCACCGGGGCCACTGCTGGTCAGGCCCAGGCTGATGACGGCCGCCAGGACCAGGTCGGGCGGCTGGCCGTACAGTCGCAGCCACGTCGGCCAGGTCACCTGCGCGGCCGCCAGCACGAGCAGCAGCACGAACGACAGCAGGTGGCCCAGCACTGCCGAGCGGCGCGACCCCACCGGGACATAGCTAACCGCCATGGCGTTCCACCAGCACGTACGAGAGGTGATCGAAGTCCACGAACGGGCGGATGATGGCCGTCACGTCCATGCTGCCGGCCGACGAACGCCGCAGCCGCACGATCGTGCCGATGGGGATCCCCGGCGGGTAGACCTCGCCCATGCCGGAGGTGAGCACGACGTCCCCTTCGCGCAGGTTGGCGCGGCCCATTAGCTTGTCCATCACGAGCAGGTCGGGCACGTACTCGGGCCGGGCAGCGACGTGCACCATGCCCTGGTCGCGCGGCGGGCGCTGGATGACCGCCGCCACCGCGTGCTCGGCGTCAATCAGCGGGAAGACATACGCGCGGTCGCCCTCCACCTCGGTCACGCGCCCCACCAGCCCCAGTTCAGTGCGGACGATGTTGCCGACCTCGATGGGCCGGCGATCCTCGGAGCGGATCGTCAGGCGCTTGCGGCTCAAGCCGTAGTTGACGGTCACGACGCGGGCCACGAACGGGCTGGGAGTGCTTTGCTCGGCGAGGCCCAGGAGCTTGCGCAGGTGGCGGTTCTCGATGTCCGCATCTACCAGCCGGAGCTTCTGGGCGGCCAGCTCCTCGTTCTCGGCCCGCAGGCGGCGGTTCTCCTCGGCCAGTCGGCGGTACTGACCCAGGCCCGAGCCGAAGCTCTGCAGCCTGGCCCCCAGGAAGGCGAGGCCCCGCTGCAGCGGCCAGGAGAGGGCTACCACGAGGCGTTCGGGCGCGCTGGCCGACGAGCCGCCGCCGGCGTGGCTGCGGGCCCGATGCTGCCATACGGTCAGGACGAGCGCCAGCGCGATGAACAGGATCAGCTGGCGTGTCGCGGGGGCCGAGCGTGGTCTTCGTAGCATGAGCAGGTTGCCGGAGGTCCTGATCGGGTGTGCGCCGCCACCCCTGGCCGGTCGGTTCCGGCCCGGGGCCGCTGCCGCCTAGCGCGACACGCGGGTGCTCACATCCCGCAGTTCCTCAAGGTAGTGCGCCGCGCCCAGGGCCACGCAGGTCAGGGGGTCCTCGGCGACGTAGACGGGGATGTCGGTCTCGGCGCTGATGAGCTGGTCGAGGCCCTGGAGCAGGGCGCCGCCGCCGGCCAGGACAATGCCGCGGTTCATCACGTCAGCCGCCAGCTCCGGCGCGGTAGCGTCCAGCGTCTCCTTGACCATCTCCACGATGGCGTTGACCGTCGCGTGGATGGCCTCACGGATCTCCCCCGAGCTGATGACCACGCTGCGCGGCAGGCCGCTCAGCAGGTCCTTACCCCGCACCTCGACCTGCTCCTCCTCCTGGCGCGGGAACGCCGAGCCGATGCGGATCTTGATCCACTCGGCCGTCGCCTCGCCCACATAGAGGTTGAACTCGCGGCGGATGTACAGGGCGATGGCTTCGTCAATCTCCTCGCCGGCGATGCGCATGGACCGCTGGGTGCAGATGCCGCCCAGGGAGATGACGGCGATCTCGGTGGTGCCGCCGCCGATGTCCACGATCATGTTGCCGACCGGGTCGGCCACCGGCAAGCCGGCGCCGATGGCCGCGGCCATCGGCTCGTCAATGATCTCGCACTCGAACGCCCCGGCCTGCCGCGCCGCGTCCTCGACCGCGCGCCGCTCGACCTCCGTGATGCCCGAGGGCACCCCCACCACCATGCGCGGGTGCGCGAACCAGCGCTGGGGCTGGATCTTGCGGATGAAATGCCGCAGCATGGCCTCGGTCACGTCGAAGTCGGCGATGACGCCGTTGCGCAGCGGCCGCACGGCAGCGATGCGCGCCGGCGTCCGGCCCACCATCCGCTTGGCATCCTCGCCCACCGCCAGCACCTGGTTGGTGACCGTGTCCACGGCCACCACCGAGGGCTCGCGCAGCAGAATGCCCCGTCCGTTCACGTGGACGAGGGTATTGGCGGTGCCCAGGTCGATGCCCAGGTCGGGCGCGAAGTGGGCGAACCACTGCATGACACGGTGCACGCCGCGTTCGAGGAACGTACGCCGGTCGGGACTGACACCGATGAGTTGTCTTGCTTTCATGTCAACCAGAGGGGCCGGCCGCACTCGGCCAGGGCCCGGAGTAGTCGTCCCAGGGGCAACCCCACCACATTGAGATACGAGCCGATCACTTCGGCCACCAGCGCTCCGCCGCCGGACTGCACACCGTAGGCCCCCGCCTTGTCCAGCGGGTCCCCGGAGTCCACATAGGCCGCGATGGTCGCGGCCTCCAGCCCATGGAAAGTGACGGCGGTCGTGTCACAGCCCTCCGCCACGACCTCTCCGTCGCGGGCCAGCACAAACGCCGTGTGCACCTGGTGCCGCCGCCCCGACAGCCGCGCCAGCATCCGCCGCGCCTCCTCGGCATCGGCGGGCTTGCCCAGCACGTGCCTGCCGACCGCCACCACCGTGTCGGCGCCCACTACCAGTCGGCCCGGCAGGCGCGCCGCCGCGTCCAGCGCCTTGGCCCGCGCGCCGGCCCGGGCCACGGTCTCCGGCCGGCCCTGCGCGTTCACGTCGGCCTCGGCGTCGCTCACGGCGACCTCGAAGTCAATTCCCGCCAGGCAGAGCATTTCCTGCCGCCGCGGTGAGGCCGAGGCCAGCACCAGCGGCGCCTCCGGGGCCGCGGTCGTCATAACCGCCCCGACCGCAGGATCGAGAACAGCAGCCACGCCCCCAGCACAATGCCCACCAGCAAGTACGCATAGGTCAGCCAGAAGCTCAGCGAGCCGCTCAGGCGCTCGCTGGTGACCAGGTTTGTCGAAGAGGCGATGATCGCGGCCACCACGATGGCGAACGCGATGCGGTTGACCATCAGGTCCAGGCGGTGCAGCGGCCGGTCAATGTTCTCATGGTAGATGCGCAGCCGCACCGCACCGCCTTCCAGCTTCTGCAGCACCTGGTTCACCTGGCGCGGCAGGAGCATGGCGTAGCGGTACGAACTGCGGATCACGCGGACGAGATCGCCGCCGAGGCGCTGGGGGTTCAGCCGCTGCCACATGAGCGCCTGAGCTTCGGAGCGCATCAGGGCCTGGGAGTCGAAGTTCGGGTCCAGCTCCAGGCAGACGCCCTCGGTGACGACCAGTGACTTGGCGATGGCAGCCAGGGCCGGCTGGGTGCGCACACCGTGCCGCAGCACCAGCGACAGCAGCTCCTCCAGCAGTTGGCCCAGGCCCACCTGGGCGCTGCTGGCAAAGCCCGAATACTGCGCGATCATCCGGCCGACATCGGCGGTCAACTGCTGCAGGTCGGTGCGGTCACTGGCGATCCCGAGGGCCAGCAGGTGGTCGGTGACCTCCTGGGGCTCGTCGGTCAGGGCCGCCATGAGCAGCGCCAGCAGCGTGTCGCGCGTGGTCCGATCCAGGGCCACGGCGTTGCCGCAGTCCAGGAACACGACCTGGTCGCCGCCGGTGAACAGGACATTGCCCGGGTGCGGGTCGTTGTGGAAATAGCCGTCGCGCAGGATCTGCCGGGCCATCAGCGCGGCGAAGTTGCGCGCCGCGGCCGGCCGGTCCACGCCCGTGGCCTCCAGCTCGTCCGGCCGGTTCGCCTTGGCCCCCTCCACCCACTCCACCACCAGCACCCGTCGGGTGCTCAGGTCCCAGTGCACAACGGGAACCCGCACCCCCTCGTCCTTCTCGAGGCTGCCGCGGAGGCGGTCGGTGTTACGCGCCTCGATCAGGAAGTTCAGCTCCTGACGCAGGTTGTGCGCAAAGTCCTGGGTAAGCTGCAGAACGCGGTTCTCCGCGGCCCAGGGAATGGAGCGCTCAGCCTGTCGCGCCGCCAGCAGCAGGATGTCCAGGTCCGTCTCCACCGAGCTGCTGACACCCTTGCGCTGCACCTTGACGGCCACGGGCGAGCCATCCGCCAGACGGGCGAAATGCACCTGGGCGATGGAGGCCGACGCCCGGGCCTCCGGATCAAACTCCCGGAACACTTCCTCGACGGGCGCTCCGAGCTCCTCGGTGATGACCTGCTGCACCTCGTCAAAGGGCGAGGGCGGCACGTGGTCCTGCAACCGCGACAACTCGCGCACGTACGCCTCGGGCACGAGATCCGCCCGCGTGGACAACACCTGCCCGAGCTTGATCGCCGTCGGGCCCAGCTCTTCGAGCGCCAGGCGCAACCGCACCGGCAGGTCCAGCTTGGCCACGGCCTCGTCCACCGGCTTGGGCCGGCGGGGATGGCGCGGGTCAAGCTGATGCACCAGGTAGCTCAAGCCGAAGCGCCCCAACACGGAGACAACATGGCTCGCCCGGCGTACGCCGGCGCCCATGCGCCCACTGAACGTGTCGTAGCGGGGCCGGCTAGAGTCGAACATTGGCGCCCGATCCACAGGCGGCGCACCTGCCTCGTTCATCCAGGCCCGTGACGGTGCCTGTCATGCCCCGGCGCACAATCAGCGTCCGGCCGCACTGGGGGCACACTGTATCAGTCGTACCCGCCAGCCACAAGTTCCCCACGTACACGAACTTGAGCTGCTCGCGCGCCAGGTCGTACGCCCGTTGCAGCGTCGCGGCCGGCGTCGCCGGCGCCTGAAAGTGGTAGTCGGGATGGTACGCCGAGAAGTGAATGGGCAGCTCCGGCGACACCGAGGCCGCCCAGTCCACCAGGGCCCGCAACTCCGCCTCGGAGTCGTTCTCGCCCGGGATGATCAGATTGGTGATCTCCACATGCGTCCGGCCAAAGGCCCGCTCGACGGTCTGCCGGGCCGGCAGGGCTTGCCCCTGGCAGTGCTCCAGGTAGAACCGCTCGCTCATGGACTTGATGTCCACATTCATGGCGTCAACGAACGGCAGCAGCTCCTCCAGCGGCTCCTGCTCGACGAGGCCGTTGGTCACCAGCACATTGCACATCCCGGCGTCCCGGATCAGCGGCGCCGTCTCGCGAACGTACTCGTACCAGATGAACGGCTCATTGTATGTATAGGCCAGGCCGATGTTGCCCTCATCGGCATACCGGCGGGCCAGCGCCAACGCCTCGTGGGGCGGCAGTTGCTGCGTCGGCGGCCGCTCCTGGGAGATCTGCCAGTTCTGGCAGAACCCGCACTTGAGGTTGCAGCCGAAGGTGCCCACCGACAGAATCAGCGAACCGGGACGGAAGTGGTACAGCGGCTTCTTCTCAATCGGGTCCAGCGCCATCGAGGTGACTTCGGCGTAGTTGCGCGTCACCAGGCGTCCCCCGACGTTGTGGCGCACCGTGCAGCGGCCGGACTTGCCCGGCGCGATGTGGCAATGCCAGGGGCAGAGCCGGCAATCGGCCCGCTCTCCCACCATGTCATAGAACAACGCTTCCCGTTCCGGCACGCCCACCACCTCTGCCCAGAAGGGGGCTGACCCCGCAGGGGTCTGTCCCCGCCCTCGCCGCCTGGCTCCCTAGCCGGCCCCGAACGCCGGCTCGCCCTGGATGCTCTCCACCAGGGCCCGCGTGGCCGCAATCTGGTCCTCATCGCCCCAGACCGCCAGCCAGATGCCGCCCTCGGCCCCACAGACGCCGCCGGCGCCGATCTGGTGCGCCTCCACGCCCACCAGCAGCTCCAGCGCCTCGATCTCCGTCACAATCTCGGCCTGCACGGGCCACAGTGCCGGCATGCCCTCGCGGCTGCACTCCGGATCGGTGTTGATGAGGTCAGCCAGCTCCTGGATGTCCTCGGCGATCTCCTTCTCCAGCCCCACGGGGCAGACCAGGTGCAGCCCCTTGCCGTAGGCCGACCCGATGATCGTCCCCAGCGTCCCGCCCTCCGGGTGCCCGATCAGCAGCCCGACCATGCCGGACTCGTAGTTCAGCGCGTTGGCGCCCTTGATGACGACATCGCCCCGCTTCATCTGCAAGACGACGTCCTTGAGCGTCACGTCGCTACGCCGGCCATTGGCGAAGATGACTTCCGGAATGCTCCCGGCGAACACGCCGCTGGTGTCGGCCTTGGCCGGGAGCGTACGGCCGAGCACGTAGGCGCCCTTCGCGATCTTCTCGCCCAGCAGCTCCTCGGCTACGTAGGCGTTCGTGGTACCCTTGGTCACGACCACGATGCCGTCCTGCATGGCCTGCTGCACGGCCGGGAGCGCCGCCACCGCCTTGGCGATCAGGCGCTTGCCTTCCGACACTGTGAGCACCAAACTGAGGGTGTGCAGACCGGCCATCTTCTTCCTCCCAGACGGAACCGGAAGCCGTGGTGAGATGTTGGCTGAGTATACCAACGTGGGGGTGCTTTGGCAAGGAAACGGGGCTGTGGGGCCGAGGGAGGGGCAGGGAGGGGAAGCGGGGCCTGGCGAGGAAGCACCCGGCAGCAGTGGTACGGCACGCGCGGCCTAGCACCGCGTTTCGTTGACAAGCTGACGATGTATCCCATATAATCGCACGGTGAGTGATTCCTCCCCCTCGAAGGGAGCGTTGTCGGATGGCGAGGGGCCGAAGCCTGATCCATACCACCTTCCTGTGTCTGACCTTCTGCCTGTTGTCTCCAGCGCTGTGGGCCCAACTTGATGACTTCAACAGCGCCGTGAAGCAGTACGACGAGGGTCAGTACGAGGAGGCCGCCAAGGCCTTCGAGGCGACCACGGCAGCGCAGCCGGACTTCGAGTCCGGCTGGTACTACCTGGGACTGGCGCGCCTCAAACTCACCGACTACGAGGGCGCGCTGGCCGCCTTCCAGAAGGCGGTGGACCTGGCCCCCACCCGGCCCGGTACGCGCCTGATGGTCGGGCAGATCTACGAGAGCCAGAAGGCCTACGCCGAGGCCATCAAGGTCTACCAGGACGAGCTGCGCTACCGGCGTGGCAA
Organism: bacterium; assembly: GCA_021372615.1. Classification (NCBI taxonomy): domain Bacteria; species bacterium. Next base: position 57,516 of record JAJFUB010000125.1, read on the forward strand.
AGACGTCCTCCCCGTCATGACCGCCCTGGGCCGGGCGCTGTATTACTCCGGCCGCTACAACGACGCGGTCACCACCCTCGACCGCGTCGTCACTGAAGACATCCACTATGTCGAGGCGCTCTACTACCTGGCGCTGAGCCATGCCTCACTGAAGAACCACACCCAGGCGATCAAGTACTACGACCGCGCGGGCACGACGCTGGACGAGTGGAGCGGCCTGGTGACGCGCCTGTCGCGCCTGCGGCAGTTGCAGACCAAGGGCGGCATCACCCCGGCCCAGCAGCGCGAGATCGGCTCGGTCGAAGAGCAGCTGGCGCAGGACTACGGGCGGGCCCAGGACTTCGGCACCGTCCTGGGGCTGTGGCCCACCCTCAACAAGGCACGCGGCAACAGCCTGCTGGCGATGAAGGAATGGTCAGCCGCCCGGACGGCCTACCGCCAGGCTCTCGACAAGACGAAGCGGGGCTCCCCCTCTGACGCCGACGCGTATACGCTGGTAGCCCTGGCCTCTCTGGAACAGGGCAAGAGCGTCTTCCTGGACAACAGCCTGCTCTTCGAGATGATTGACATCCTCAAGGATGCCGAGAAGCAGGCCAAGGAGGCCATCAAGAAGAACGCGGCCTTCCCCCCGGGGCATAACGCGCTGGGTGAGATCTACCTGTTCCAGGCCAAGACCTACACGACCAAGCCCGAGTTGAAGATCACCTCCCACACCTTCGAGGACGCCATCAAGGAGTTCCAGGAGGCGCTCAAGACCGACCCCAACTACGTGCGGGCCATGCGCAACACGGCCGAATGCCTGCTGCTGTCAGGCAAGGCCGAGGAGGCGCGCGACCAACTCAACAAGGCCCTGACCCTGGAGCCCAAGCGCGACGATCTGCACGCCCAGATGGCCGAGGTGCTCCTGGCTCTGGAGCAACCGGACGAAGCCGCCACCGAGGCGCAGAACGCCCTGGCCATCAACAAGACCAATGTCGCGGCGCTCAACGCCGCCGGCATGGTCTACATGTACTACCGTGACGATCTGGGCGAGGCCACCGAGTACTTCAGCCGCGCCGTGGCCGCCGACCCCCGCCGGTGGGAAGGCTACGTGAACCTGGGGCTTGCCTTCTACCAGATGGAGTCCTGGTACCGCGCCCGGCGCGAGTTCCGCAACGCCCTGGACCGCATCCCCACGGCGACGATCGCCAACACCGCCCAACGGCAGGCCTTCCTGTACTACCTGGTCGCGCGCACCTACCACGCCACCGGGATGTACGCCCAGGAGATCGAGGCGCTCAACGAGGCTCTGGGGCGGTGGCCGTCGCACCTGGATACCCTCCGGCAACTGGCGCAGGCGTACGAGGCGCAGCAGAAGTACCGCGCCGCCCAGCAGGTGCTGGAAGATGCCCTGAAGTACTCCTCGGGGCCGCAGGAGGACGCGGACATCAACGTCCAACTCGGTCAGATGCTGGAGAAGGAGGGACGCCCGCACGAGGCCATCGCGGCCTATAGCGCGGCTCTGAAGGCCGACCCGAATGCGCTGTCGGCGAAGGAGGGTCTGGAGCGGCTACAGGCAGCCCAGTAGGAGCTGCGGGAACGGCCCCGAGATGGCAAGCCGGCCTGCGGGCCGGCTCGCTTATCCTGGTACTGTCGTTGGCGGCACCGGCGGCGCCCGACCCGGTGAGCCGTACCGTTCTGGACAATGGTCTGGTCGTCCTGCACCGTGAGAACCCCGGGAGCCTGACCCTGGCCGTCGGCTGCTATCTGCGCCTCAGCGCGCTGATGGAAACGGCGGACACCGCCGGGTGGCGGAACCTGCTGCAACAGGCTCTGCTCGACCTGCAGGACGCCAGCGGACGACGGCTGGAGGAGCGGGTCGCGGACGCCGGCGCGCAGATCCGCCTGCAGACCTCGCCCGACTACACCGAGGCCCTGTTCCAGGGCACGGCTGAGCAGTTGCCGACGCTGCTGGGCTACGTGCGGGAGATACTGTCGGACACCCCTCTGGACGCCCAGAGCCTCAACCGGCGGCGTCAGGAGGAACTACGGGACATATCCGGCCGGCGGGACTCACCGCAGACGCTGGCCGAGGACATGGCGCTGAAGGCCCTGTTCGGCGGGAGCCCCTGCGGGTGGCCCCCGACCGGCAGTTTCGCCGTGGGGACGATGCGGCTCGACCGCCTGCAATCGCTGCGGCGCCTGCACCACGCGCCCAACCGGGCCGTGGTCGCGATCAGCGGCCCGATGGGATGGGACGAGGCGCGGGGAGAGGCCCAGGCGACGCTGGGGGGGCTGCTGCCGCGGCCGATCCTGCCCGAGCCGTCGGCACCCGTCGTGACGCGCCGGGCCGGCGTGCTGCGCTACACGCCGTGGGAAGGTGACAACGCCGTCATCGTCGCGGCGGCGCCCTGCCCTGGCCCCAGCCATGCTGAGTTCGGCGCGGCTGCCGTCCTGAGCGCCGTCCTGGGGTCCGGTGAGGGGTCGCGGCTGTTTGCCGCGCTGCGGCAAGCGCGTGGCCTGACGTACACGGTCCGCACCGATCTGGCCCCCTCCCGCATCTGTGGGATGGTCCAGATCATGGTCGCCTGTGAACCCAAACAGGCCCCCGAAGTGTTTCGTATCATGCGGGCGGAGATGGCGGGCCTGTCGTCCCGGCCGCCGTCCGAGGCCGAAGTCCACCGTGCCGTGGCGTACCTGACGGGCAGCTACCTGCTGGGCCGGCAACGCAACGCTGAGATCGCCCACTACCTGGGGATGTTCGAGGCGCTCATGCCCGGGCAGGGCGCCCGGACCGACCTGGTAGCGGTGTTCGATCAGGTGACCGTGGCGCAGGTGGAGACAGCCACGCGATGGCTGCAGGACCGCAACATCTGGGTCCAGGTCGGCGGCAAGCCGCTCTAGGACCTTCCCGGGTGTGGTCATGACTGCAGGAGGGCTCCCGATGCGATTCAGTCAGGTCGTGATCACAGTGTCGGTGGCGCTGGTGCTGGCCGCGACGTTGGCCGTGGCGCAAGACGCCCCGGCAATGGCCAACTACATGGCCGCCTATGACGTCATGCGCACCGGCGTCAGCCCCTACGACTTCAAGTTCCCCCCCGTGTTGTCCTGGCAGTTCACCACCGGCGAGAAGAACGCCAGTGAGCCGGTCGCCGGTGTCGCCGTCGGCCCCGACCTGGTCTACGCGCCCGTCGGCAGCAATCTCTATGGCCTGTCCCGCGCCACCGGCGAGCAGAAGTGGAAGTTCAGTCTCGGCGGCAAGTGCTTCTGCACCCCTGTCGTGTCCGGGGACGTCGTCTACATCGGCACTGAGAACAAGCAACTCATCGCGGTGGACGCAGCGAAGGGACAGCGCCTGTGGGCCTTCCCCGCCACGGCCGCCATCCGCGGCGAGCCGCTGCTGTTTGAGAAGACGCTCTACTTCGGAACCGATGACGGACGGCTGTTTGCGCTGGATCTGGAGAGCCGGCAGTTGCGCTGGTACTTCGAGGCCGGTGGCAAGATCCGCGGCGGCCCGGCGTACTACCGCGAGACCGTGTTCTTCGCCTGCGATGACGGGTTCCTGTACGCTCTGAGCACCAAGGACGGGCACCAGGTGTGGAACACCAACCTGGGCACCGAGGACCTGTTCTCGGCGCCAGTCGTCGAGCGCCGCCGCATCCTGATCGGGGCTGGCAACTCCCTGGTCGCCTGCGATGTGGAGAATGGCGCCATCGCCTGGACCTTTGAGACCTACGGGGTGGTGGCGGGCCGGCCGGCCGTCAAGGACCGCATGATCTTTGTCGGCAGCAACGACGGCTCGCTGTACTGCCTCAACGCCGGCACCGGCAAGGCGCTCTGGCGCTACCCGCGCGAGGGCACGCTCGACCCCGTATCCTCCTCGCCCAGCATCCAGGGCGACAAGGTCGTGTTCCGTTGCGGCCGCCGCCTCATCGTCGCCTTGGACACCAACCCCCAGACCGCCGCAGACAAGCGGCTGGTGTGGCAGTACACGCTGCCTGAGCCACCGGCCCGGCAGCGCACCGGGGTCGGCCCCGGCGGCGTCGCCGGTCCTGGCGGCATGAGTGGTCCTGCCGGCATGGGCGGTCCCGGTGGCTTCCCTGGCGGTCCCGAGGGCGCCGGAGCCCCGCCCGGGATGCCCGAGGGCGGCATGATGCCACCACCGGGCGGCCCTGGTGGCGGCCCGGGAGCCGGAGGCCCGCCTGAGGGCGGCCCCGGTGGTCGCGGCGGGCGCGGCGGGCGCGGCAGCCGCACCGGCCCCGGGGGCCAGCGCGGGACAGGTTGGCAGGCCGAGCTCGTCTGGGAGAACATCGTGGACCCGCCGGTCATGTTCGCCCCCGGCGGCGCCTACGTGATCGGCGACGACCAAGCGGTGTACGCCTTCGATAACCTCGCGGGCGACAACGCCGGCCCGCAGCTCACAGACGGCCTGCTGGACATTCGCGGACAGGGCGGCTACCAGGTGCGCTATCGCCTCGTCGTGGATCGCGGCGACACCTTCGCCGGCCGCTGGGCGGATCTCGTCGAGGTCCCCGGCGCGCCCCCGGTCTCACTCTCCATCGCGCTGACGGACTCCGGCTGCGGTGTGGACCCGAGCACCGTCACCGCCAAGTTCGACGACCAGGCAGTCGAGACCACGTATAACGCCCGGCAGGCTCTCCTGTGGTACATCTACGACCCGCGCGGCGCGGCGGTCGCCATGCGCAACGGCGTGCGGAACCTGCTGGTCAGTTGCGCCGACTGGCTGGGCAACAAGACCACTGCCCAGGTGGCCTTCACGGTGGACAACTCACTGCCCCAGCCGTCCCCGCCCCAGCAGCAGCAGATGCAGCCCGGCGGCGGCGAAGGCGGCCCCGGGATGCCAGGCATGCCCGGAATGCCGGGAATGCCCGGGATGCCCGGGATGCCGGGCGCACCGGGGGCCATGGGCCCGGCCGGCATGCCTGAGATCTAGGGGCCGCGGCGGCGCATTGTCGCCGACGGGGGCCGGCGCCCTTTAGTAGAAGGGGAGGGACATGGTCAAGGTCATCATCAAGGTGGTCGTCGCGCTCGGGCTGTTGGCCTACGGCGCTTTCTTCCTGTCCTGGAATATCGCGCCCCAGCAGATCACCGGGTTCGTCTGGGGCGGCATCCGCTACAGCCAGACGCTGCCGCTGGGCAGTCTGGTCTTCATCGGGCTGGCTCTGGGTGCGGCGCTGATGGCCATCGCCGCCTGGGCGACGTGGGCCACGCAGAAGGCACAGGCCGACAAGTACGCGGCCACTATCCGCAAGGCCAAGAGCAAGCTGCAAGCGCAACTCGACGAGATCAACGACCTGCGCGATCAGGTCGCGCGGCTGGAAGCCGAGCTGGAGGGTCTCCGAGCCGGTGACGGCACGTGGGGGCAGGTGACGCAAGCAGACATCGCGGCGGGCGTGGAGGGCGCAACCGCCGCCGCCGAACCGGGGGGAGAGGCCTCAGCCGCTCAGGCCGAGGTTGACGACCCCGATGTGATTTAGCTATCATCCAGGGCCTGACACGTCGGACCGCGCCAGTGCAGGCCCACACACCAGCCCTGTGATGTCGGGAGGCCGAGGTATCGGCCTCTCTTGATTCTGGGGCCAAGGCCACGGGGGTGCCTTCCATGGACGCCGCGGACGCCTGGCTCATCCTCAACGGCAGCCACCTGTCGCCCGCCCGGCAACGCCGGCTGCTGGACGCCTTCGGCGATGCCGACGGGGTCGTGACTGCTGCCGAAGCCGACCTCCTCGGCGTCGAGGGCTTCACCCGCCAGCACGTCGGGATGCTGCGGCGCGCCGAACGCGAGTTGGACCTGCCGGCACTGCGCCAGCAGATGATGACACATGGGGTCAGCTTGCTGCCGTGCACCGCGCCGGACTACCCCCGGGCGCTGCGCGAGACGGCGGACCCGCCGCCCCTGCTGTTCGTGCAGGGGGAGCTGACCAGTCGCGACGAGATGGCCGTCGCCATCGTGGGAACGCGCAAGTGCAGCCCCTATGGGGCGCAGGTCGCACGGCGGCTGGCGTCCGACCTGGCGCGGCGCGGCTTCACCGTAGTCAGCGGCATGGCCGCCGGCATTGACGCCGAGGCTCACCGGGGCGCCGTGGAGGCCGGCGGCCGCACGGTCGCCGTCATGGCCTCCGGGCCGGACATCACCTACCCGTCCAGTCACAAGGAGTTGCGCGCCGACATCGCCGCCCATGGCGCGGTGCTGACGGAGTACGGCTTTGGGACCCAGCCCCTGCGCGAGCTGTTCCCGAGCCGCAACCGGATCATCGCGGGGCTGACGCTCGGGACGCTGGTGGTGGAGGCGCCGCTGAAGAGCGGGGCGCTCATCACCGCCCATCTCGCGGCCGAGTACGGGCGCGAGGTGCTGGCCGTGCCCGGCAGCATTGACAGCCCGGTGAGCCACGGCTGCCACGACCTCATCAAGAACGGGGCGCGCCTGGTCGAGGTCGCCGAGGATGTGGTGGAGGGGCTGGGGATCATGCTGGAAGCTGCGCCGGTGCAGCGGCCCCGCGCCGACATCCCGGTCTCGACCGACGAGCAGGCTGTGCTGGAGGCGCTGAGCTTCCAGCCGCGCCACGTGGATGAGGTCATCGCCGAAGCCGAGCTGCCCACCTCCCGCATCAACTCGGCGCTGATGCTGCTGGAGATGAAGGGATTGGTGCGGCGCTTCCCGGGGAATACGTATGTGAGGCTGTGAACGGCGGGAACGGCGGGAACGGCGAAGGAACGGAACAACCGCAGAACGGAACAACGGGAACGTCCCGGTCCGAGGGGGTAGTTGGCTGTGTCCGAGGTGGGTTGCGGGGAGCAGGCGCCAGAAGCAGATGAGGGTTCTGCGGTTCCCGGGTACGACTTCAAGAACCTGACGACCTGGCAGGTGGCGATGGAACTGGTCGACCAGGTCTACGGTCTGACCGAGGGCTTCCCCCGCCACGAGCTATACGGATTGGCGTCTCAGATGCAGCGCGCAGCGGTGTCGGTTCCCTCCAACATCGCTGAGGGGCACGCGAGGGACACCAAGCCTGAATACCTGAGAGGCCTGATGCTGGCCCGAGGGTCGCTTGCCGAGCTAGAGACCCAACTCATCATCGCCGTGCGTGTGAAGTACCTCCCGGCGGACCCGCCAATCTGTGCGACCCTCAAACGCTGCTATCGTCTCCTGTACGGTCTCATGGGTTCAGTCCGCCGCCGTTAGCCGCCAGTCGCCGCCGTTGCCGTACCCGTCGTTCCGTTCCTTCCGTTGTTCGCCGTTCCTGTTCTTCCGTTCTTTCCGTTGTTCGCCGTTCGCGTTCTTCCCAAAGGACCTTTACCTTGACCAAAGCTGCCATCATAGTCGAGTCACCTACCAAGACCAAGACCCTGTCGGGGTTCCTGGGCAAGGGCTACAAGCTGCTGGCCTCGATGGGCCATGTGCGCGACCTGCCCGAGGACGACCTGGCCGTGGACGTCGAGAACGGCTTCGCGCCCCACTACGTCACCATCCCCGGCAAGAAGAAGACCATCAGCCAGCTCAAGAAGGAGTTGGCCGACGTGGACGAGGTCTACCTGGCCTCCGACCCCGACCGCGAGGGTGAGGCGATCGCCTGGCACCTGGCGCAGGTGCTGGGCCTCGACCACCCCAAGCGCATCGAGTTCAACGAGATCACCGAGGAGGCCGTCCGGCGGGCCCTGGAGCATCCGCGCGAGATTGATCTGCAGCGCGTGGACGCTCAGCAGGCGCGGCGCGTCCTCGACCGCCTCGTCGGCTACCAGATCAGCCCCCTGCTGTGGCGCAAGATCAGTGGTCGCTCCGGCGCGGCGCTCAGCGCCGGCCGGGTGCAATCGGCCGCCCTGCGCCTGATCTGCGACCGCGAGCGCGAGATCGCCGCCTTCAACCCCGAGGAATACTGGTCGCTCGAAGTGGAGCTGACGCCCCACGGCGAGCCCAAGCCCTTCCGCGCCGCCGTCAAGAGCAAGGACGGCGAGGACCTCGACCTCAAGAACGAGGCGCAGGTCAAGCCACTGGCGGAGGAGTTGCAGCAGGCGCAGTACGTCGTGGCGCAGGTCGAGAAGAAACCGCGCACGCGCAACCCCCAGCCCCCGTTCATCACCAGCACGCTCCAACGCCAGGCCGCCAACGAGCTGAGCTTCTCGGCCCGCAAGACCATGATGGTCGCCGAGCAGCTCTACCAGGGCGTGGACGCCGGCGCCGAGGGCACCGTGGGCCTCATCACCTACATGCGCACCGACTCCACGCGCGTCGCCGACCAGGCCGTGACGCAGGCGCGGGCCTTCATCACAGAGCAGTTCGGCGAGCAGTACATCGGGCCGGGCGCGCGCGGCAAGACCGCCAAGGGCGCCCAGGAAGCCCATGAGGCCATCCGCCCGACCTCGCTCACCCACGGCCCCGAGCAGATGCGCCCCTTCCTGGACAAGGACCAGGCGGCGCTGTATGAGCTGATCTGGCGGCGCTTCATCGCCTCCCAGATGGCCCCGGCGAGGATGGAGCAGGTGGCGGTGGACATCGCGGCCGGGCCCGCCGCACAGGGCGCGGCACCCGCCGCCTCCACCTATGGCCTCCGCGCCACCGGCTCGTCCGTCGTCTTCCCCGGCTACCTGGCCGTCATGCCCGAGAAGGAGGAGGACGGCGCGGTCGCCGTGCTGGCCGAGCTACAGCCCGAGCAGGCGCTCGAACTTGTCCAGGTCTTCCCCGAGCAGCACTTCACCAAGCCCCCGCCCCGCTACACCGAGGCGACGCTGGTGCAGGAGCTGGAAGAGAACGGCATCGGCCGCCCCAGCACCTACGCGGCCATCATCGAGACCCTGCGGCAGCGCAAGTATGTGCGCATGAAGGAACGCGCCTTCGTCGCCACACCCACGGGCCTGGTCGTCTGCGACTACCTGTCCGACTTCTTCCCCCATGTGGTGGACATCGAGTTCACCTCCCGCGTCGAGGAGGACCTCGACGAGGTGGAAGAGGGCCACGTCAACTGGGTGGAGTTGATGCGGCGGTACAACGACGACCTGGAGGGCCAGTTGCAGGCCGCGCAGGGGGAGGCTCAGCAGGAGTTGGAGGGCCAGGCCTGTCCCAAGTGCGGCGGAAAGCTGCTGGTGAAGTACTCGGTCCGCGGGAAGTTCGCGGGCTGCGCCAACTACCCGGACTGCGACTACACCGTGGACCTGGGCACGCCCGTGGCCGCCAAGGAGGCCGCTGAGCCGGTCGGGCGGCAGTGCCCCGAGTGCGGCGCTGACCTGGTCTACCGCGCCGGCTGGAAGGGCCGCCGCTTCATCGCCTGCTCCGGCTTCCCCAAGTGCACCTACAAGGAGCAGGTAGACGCCGACGGGAACGCCCGGCCGCGTGTCGAGCCGCAGAAGACGGACGTGGTGTGCGACAAGTGCGGCGGCGTCATGGTGGTGCGCACCAGCAAGCGCGGGCCGTTCCTGGGCTGCAGCAAGTTCCCTCGCTGCCGCAACACGATGCCGATTGAGCGGCTGGAGGGGGCAGCAGCAGCTACGGCAACGGCAACGGCAACGGCAACGGATAACGGCGGCCAGCAGGATGCTGGCGCTCCTACGGCCAACGGCCCCACGGGCGAAGGGATCAGCCTGACCTGCGACGAGTGCGGGGCGCCAATGGTGGTGCGCCGGGGGCGCAAGGGGCAGTTCGTGGCCTGCACCGCCTACCCCAAGTGCAAGGCCACCAAGCCCATCTCCGCCGCCTATGAGGCCGGCTACCAGAAGCCCGAGCCGCAGAAGCTGCAGGAGAAGTGTCCCGAGTGCGGGAAGGACTTGCTCGTGCGGCAAAGCAAGCGCGGGCAGTTCATCGGCTGCAGCGGCTACCCGAAGTGCCGCTACGCGCGCGACCTGGAGCCCGGAGAGGGCGCGGCGGCGGACAAGGACTAGCGTGATCGGCTTGCGGCGGCACACAGTGCGCGTGGTGGGTCACCGGCCCGAGTGGGTGACGCTGGCCGCCAGCGAGATCGCGCGGCTGCGTGGCGTGCTGGGCGAGCTGGCGCTGGACCTCCAGCATGTGGGCAGCACCGCCGTCGCCGAGCTGCCGGCCAAGCCCATCCTCGACCTGGTCGTGGCCGTACGCGCGCAGGAGGACGTGCCCGAGGTCGTCGCCCGGCTCGTGGCTGCGGGCTATCTGGACCGCGGCGACAGCGGGCGCGAGGGCGGCTATCTGTGCGTGCGGGAGACCGCGCCCAACCTGCGCACCGTGCATCTGCACATCGTCGAGAAAGCCGATAGCCAGTGGCCCAACTACCTGGCCTTCCGCGACCGCCTGCGCGAGGACGCGGCGTTGCGGCAGGAGTATGCCGCCCTGAAGACCGACCTGGCAGCCCGCTACCCCGACGACCGGGCCGCTTACACCGCCGGCAAGCATGACTTCATTCGCCGGACGCTGGCCGCTCAGCAGGCCACTCGCCTCTCCCGCTGAGCCGGCGTTCCGGCGCCGATGGCCCATCACCCCATGGACGCCGATCCCCAACCCGTGACGTCGCCGCGCCTCCCGCTCCTGGCGGCGGTCTTCCTGACCGCCCTGTCGGTGCTGGCCTTCGAGGTGGCGCTGTCACGGGCGTTCTCGGTGCTGCTGCGGTTCCACTTCGTCTTCCTGGCCATCTCGCTGGCGACCAGCGGGCTGGGTCTCGGCGGGCTGGCGGACTACCTGACGGGCCGGTGGCTCCACCGGACGCTGTCTCTCGGCGCCCACCTGTCGCTGCGGGCGGCGGCGCTGGCCGTCCTGTATCCCCTTTCTGTCTACTTGCTGTTCGCTACGCCCCTGGCCGCGCACCTGACCTCCGTGTGGGTGGTCAGCGGCATCTGCATCCTGCCCTTCTTCGTCGCGGGGACGCTGCTGAGCCGCGTCTTCGCCGAGTACTCGCAGGCCGGCGGCACGCTCTACTTCGCCGACCTGTTCGGGGCGGCGCTGGGGAGCTTCCTGGTCATCGGGGCGCTGCAGTGCTTTGGCGCCACCCAGGTGCCGTTCCTGTGCGGTCTGGTGGCCGCGCTGGCCGCGCTGGCGCTCAGCGGCGGCGTGCGGCACGCCCCGACGCGCGGCGTGGCGGTGGCCGTGCCGGTGCTGCTGGCCGGGCTCCTGGTCGCGAACATGAGCCTGAAGCTGGTAGACCTGCCCATCATGCCCCTGCGGGACGACCCGGCGGCCAAGCCCCTGTACCGCGAGCTGGGCGACCCCCAGATCGGCGCCAAGATCGTCTACAGCGAATGGAACGCCTTCGCCCGGACGGATGTCGTCACCAACGCCCGCCCGGACGGCACGACCGACCCGCACGACGACCTCTATATATATACGGACGGCGAAGTGCCGACCAACATGCTGTGGTTCCCGGGGAAGCTGGCGGACCTGGGGCCGCGCCTGGAGAGCTTCATCGGGTTCCGCCCCTTCGACTGGTTCCGGCCGGGGAAGGTGCTGCTGATTGGGCCGGGCGGGGGACTGGATGTACTGCTCGCCTCGGCCGCCGGCGCCCGGCAGATCGTCGGGGCGGAGATCAACCCCTCCATCCCGCGCATCGTGCGCCGCTATGGCGACTTCAACGGACACATCTACGACCGTGAGAACGTGCGCCTGTATGTGGACGAGGGCCGCAGCTTCGTGCGGCGGTCGCGCGAGCAGTACGACCTGATCTACCTGGCCCTGACCAAGACGGCCACCACCGCCAGCAACAGCCTGGCGTTGGTGGAGGGCTACATCTACACCGAGGAAGCCTTCGAGGACTACTTGCAGCACCTGACGCCCGACGGCAAGGTGGCGATGGTGCTGCAGGAGCCGGCGCTGCTGCTGCGGACCATGCTCACGGCCCTGGACGCCCTGCAGCACCAGGGCCTCTCGCGCGAGCAGGCCCTCGACAGCCTGATGGTCGCCAGCGTGCCGGAGGGCATGTACGGGCTAGGGCCGTACCGGCACCTGCTCATCGTGTCGCGGCAGCCCTTCGCCCCGCAGGTGAGCGCCTCCCTGGCCAAGGAGACTGTGGCCATGGGCTTCTCCCCGGGCTACTTCCCCGGGGCCTTTGAGCCCGCGCCGTTCAGTTGGCTGACCCAGCAGGGCGCCACGACGCCGCAGTTCGTCACGGCCTGGAACCAGTGGCAGTTCGGCAAGCAGCTACTGAACATTCTCCCCCGCACCGACGACCAGCCGTTCGTCGTGGACATGACTTTCCGCCTGCCCACCCAGTTCCTGGGTCTGCTCGGCGGCGCTCTGCTGCTGGCGATTGTGTTCTCGGTGGCGGCGATGGCGCGCCAGCGCCGAGAGCGCGGTCTGGCGACGGCGGTCGCTTACTTCGCCCTGCTCGGCGCCGGGTTCATGCTCGTAGAGATCGCGCTGATCCAGAAGTTGGTGCTGTACCTGGGCTACCCGGTGCTCAGCCTCTCGGTCATCCTGTTCGCCCTGCTCCTGGGCGGCGGGCTCGGGAGCCTCATCAGCCAGCGCTGGGGCGTGGCCCGGGCCAGCCGCGTGGCGGGGCTGGCGACGATCGCGGTCGTGGCCTACGGGGTGCTGCTGCAGCACGGGCAGGGGCCGATCGTGGCCGCGACCCTGGGCTGGGACATCCGTCTGCGCTGCCTGGTCACGATGCTGTTGCTGCTGCCGCTGGGGGCGGCGCTGGGCATGCCCTTCCCGACGGGCCTGCGGGCCGTCGGGTCGCACTCGCCGGGGTTCGTGCCGTGGATGTGGGGCGTCAACGGCCTGATGTCGGTGGTCGGCTCCGTGGGTGCGATGATGATCGCCAAGTTCTGGGGGTTCCAGACCACGCTGTGGTGCGGCTGGGCCGTCTACGCGCTCGCGTCCCTACTGGCGTGGAGCGGCCGGCCGCTCGGGACCCGCGGCCACGAGTAGGGCATAACACATGGCAAAGGGACGGCGCCCGATGGGCGCCGTCCCTTGTTGCTCCTTGCCTCCGACGTACGCTCTATTCCGCTTTCGCCACCGTCGTCGCGAGCGACAGCCGCGCAATCTCCCCCAGCGGCGTCCCCGAGGCGTTCTGCAACTCCACCACCACTTGCTTGGCCTCCGCCTCGTTCGGCAACTCCTGTGCCAGCTTGACGACGTCCGCAGGGCTGACCTTCAGCGTCGTGGGCTGGCCGATGGCCTTGCCTTCGGCGCCCTGCAGCGTGAAGGCCAGGTTGCCCGGCGCGAAGACGCCGAGCACGCCGGTGAGCTTCGTCTTGCCCTCGGCGCGCGTCACCTTGAGCGGCTCCTGGATGGCCGCCACGTCGCCGACGCTCACCACCGGGCCGCCTACGCGCGTGGCATACCAGTCGAACGTGAGCTCGGTGCTTTCCCCGGGGCGCAACGTGCGGGTCGGGCCGCACAGGCCGGTCTGCAGGTACGACTGCTCGCCCGAGACCTCGATCAGGACGGTCGAGTCCTGCTCGGGATAGGTGGCCAGCTTGTTGGCCGTGAAGCGCTGGACAAAGCCGTACTCGTGCGCCTCGTCGAGATAGGCGAGCCAACCGGCGAAGCTGTCGGCGCCCAGGCGCGCCGCCTGGCCCTGCGACGAGACCTGCAGCAGGTGGTCGGCGAGCACCTTGAACTGCCCGGCGCCGCCCTGCTTGAGGGTCACGTAGCCCGGCTGGTGCTTGGTCTCGGGGTTGAGCGGGAGATACAGGCGGGCCTTCTCGCTGAACTTCTCCTCACCGTCGAGCGAGGCCGGCACTTGCGCCAGGCCGCAGAACGACCACTCGACGGTCTCGCTCGAGACATTGGTGATCTTCTCACTGACGCGCACCTGGGAGGAGGCGCCAAAGAGCTTGATGGAGCGGGTGATCTGCAGCCCCGTCAGCTTGTCTTCGGGGCTGCGCAGCTCCACCTCGACATTGCGCCCGCTGGGGGTGAGGATCTTGCCGACCCACTTGCCCTCGTCCAGCGACGAGCCCAGGGGGTCGGGGGGGCCCTGCCAGCGCTGACTGGCCGCCGGCCAGAGCTTGTAGCCGCCGAAGTTGTGCCAGCGGCGCTCCGCCTCGGTGGTGGCGGGCGGGTAGGTCTTGCCGCGCTGGGCGGGGTTGGTCCACAGGAAGGGGTGGCTCCCGAGCTTGTATTCCATGATGCGCCCGCCGATGTCCGGCACGGCCACGACGGTGACCATGCCGTTGGTCAGACGCAAGGCGCGCCATCCCTGGTAGTCAATCTCCTCGGCCTTGGCCTCTTCGCTGGCCGGGGCAATGGGGCTGGTACTGCTGGTGATGCCCTGCACCTCGCGGCGAGGGCTCGTGCTCTCCACCCCCGCGCCGCAGCCGACGACGCCGACCACGACAGCGGCCAATCCGAGCCACAACAGGACACGGGACGTACTCATGGGTATCATCTCCCGGGTGAGACCGGGGCCTCTGGCGTGGCCCCACCACTTAGACGCCACCACATCGGCCAGGGTTGCCTCGATGTATACCCTTCGCCGGCAGCCGGGCGCCTTCCTCCTCGGGCGGGGCTCGGACAGCCCCTGAAGGCGCACCGGCAGCAACGCGACGTAACGGCAAGTTTGCCGAGAAAAGTGAAACAGGGTCTTGCACTGTGCTCTGGAATCACTCTATACTCTACGAAGCCTCAAAGACGAGTCGGGCGTTTGTGATGTCGGGCGCATGTGGGCAGGGACGCGAGGGGGGACCTCGCGCATTGGGAGAGACCAAGTGGCTACACGCAGGTACCACCTAATTCTGTTAGGCGCGTTGGCCTTTGCACTGGCCCCGTCGTTCGCCCATGCCACGTTGCTGGGGGACTACTTCGGCGTCACGCCCGAGGTCACGCCGTTCGACAACGGGTCGTACTCGGCCTACCAGTTCGACACCAGCAGCCTGGCGCCCACCCTGCACACCGGGACCGTGGACTACGAGGTCAACGACTGGTTCGGCTCGTGGTCGCAGACGGTGATGGGTGACTACGTCACCTACGCCGGGGACTACCCCTCCGGGGAAGAGCCCTACGACATCGAGGCCTACTACTTCGACGACGACGACCAGAACGTCTACTTTGCGTTCATCGTGGGGTTCCCCTCGCCGACCACAGGCATCTTCACCGAGACCCGGACGACCCCGGACGTCACCGTCACGCAGGGCGACTTCGCTCTCGATCTGCCACGCGTCACCGGCAGCCAGACAGACAACTGGGGTTTCGCGTACGACTACGGCGTAGACCTGGTGGATGAGAACCGCCCGACCAGCGGCAACGTGACCAGCTTCGCCTCCAACACCTTGGGCGATGACCTGTACCAGACCTCGAGCGGGTGGTACCTGGGCACGCCGAACGGCGCCGTCAACCCTGTGACCGGCAATGAGAGCGGCTCCTACACCAACTTCGACCCGAGCTACAGCGGCTTGACCTCTCTGGGTAGTGTGACTACGGCCTGGTACCAACTGGACCTCGCGTACGGCGGCTCCACCGTGTTGGAGAACAATGCCCAGACCTACGTGATCGAGGTCACCATCCCCAAGAGCATGCTGCCGCAACTGAAGATCGGCGATCAGATCGGCTTCCAGTGGCTCATGGGCTGCCGGAACGACGGTAGCGATGCGACGGCCTACCTGAGCGGCGGCGGCGACATTGACAGCCCGGAGCCGGGCACCCTGGCACTGCTGCTCATGGGTGCCGGGCCGCTCGGCATGTGGGCGCGCAAGCAGCGCCGCAAGCAGAGCTGACCCAAGAGCACCTTCAGCGAAGATAGCTCTTGACAGAGCCACAATTGTTGTTGTACAGTCCACCTTAAGCGGAAGTACCCCTGCCTGGGTGCTGCCGCTTTTTGCGTATCCAGACTCGACTCGCTTGAGCATTTCCTGAATCTTCGCTGACCAGATCCAGGCAGTATCCCGAGCAGTCGATCGTCGCCTCCATCGCAGCCCCTGCTCGTTACCGAGTTCCGAGGGGCACATGCAACCAACCAGGCAGACCCCCACGCAGTCGCACCACGCGCACAGCATTCGCGCACTCGTTCAGGGACGCTAGG